>JAFATG010000234.1 GCA_019244055.1 Acidobacteriaceae bacterium
GGGGGGTTGGACAATCCCATTCGCGCGGTTCTTCGCATAAAGGTCCCAGATAGGAACGATCTTCTTCGTCGTGGATGCGCCAGTTGCGACGGACACCTCGAAGTAGTTGTACTGTGCGAGCGGATCGATCGCCGCACTGTAATCGTGGGATGTGAAGGGTGAGCTCGTTGTTTCCGTCTGGCCATCACCGAATAACCATGTGTAGCCGGCAGATCCTTGAGCGGGGACTTCATGACCATATGAGTCGTAGTTATGGACCACAAATTCGACAACATTCGGTTTCTTCAGCGCCCCCCAAAAGTGGAGCGCAATTGGAGCCGCGGAGCCAGGCTGGGTAGCGCAATTTTGGGCTGTCACCGGGACACTCATAAAGTCCGACCGTCCGTCCGGGGTGTAAACACTCGCCCAAATCAGGCGGGGCCCCGGGCCTCCACTGAATTGAACAAGCTGGCGATTGCCTACGACGCCCTGAATCCAGGCCGTTGCACCGGGCACCGCATCGCTAATGTCGGCAGAAACCTCAGTAGTTTCGCCGATGCACGGTGTAGTATTTGACACCGAAACACCGCCGAGGAGGAACGGCGTCGGGAGCTCCTTGATAGTCACATTTGGCCACACAATTACGTGTTTCGCATAATACGTTCCTTCGTAAGCTGTCGATGAGGGTTGGAGCTGTAGCGTACCGAACGGGACGAGCACCGTACCACGAAACGCGCTTTGTAGAACGAGAGAACCGTGGCCAAGAAATGCGAACGCGAACTGGGACGCGTCGCCCATAATACGCCCTTTCCAAGAAGCCGTGTTGTCAGCATAAATGTTGACGCTACCGCCTGATGTGTCAAGCTGGAGTGTAGCGTCTGCCCCAATTTCGAAATCATCGATTTTATACGTACCAGCGGACACCGTGATGAACGAGCCGGGCCCGACGTTAACGGTGCCATATCTTCCTGGCAATAAATTTATTGACGAGTTGGGTCGGACAAAGACATCAGGATTCGGGGCGGCGGTAGGTAATATCGACACCCGCACAACTCGTTGTGAAAGAGGAGTAAGATTCACACCCTGCTGAATGCTCCCTACCGTATCTCCAGGACTGAGTTCCACGGCACCCGACGTTTGTGCGCTACTTGCGCTAACGTTTGGACCAAGCTGGATATTGCCTACGCTTACGATAGCGCCCATGCTGCCGTCGGGACCGATACTGACCAGGCCGTCCCCCGCATTGCTAACCGTACCGGGCGACCCGTCCACTGCCAGAATGTGATCGCGCTGACCTAATACTAAGTCGCCGCTGGCTGCTACCGTCACTCGATTCAGACCGTACCCGGACGGGAACACGAGATTGAAATAAGAAGAAAAAGGCGAGGGTGGGTCCAAGGCTTTCAAGGGCGGGTTCACAACCGTTAGTGCGATTAGTGCCGCGACACTTAGCCAGAATGTCTTCAACTTTGTCATTATTGCCTCCTTGCAATCTCAACTGCTAGGCTATGTAGGTTTTGTCTTGATGAGGATAACTCGATGCTGTGCGTGGTTCCGCGACCAATTACACCCGCATTCGTCACCCAGTTTTGGGCCATCTTTCGTAGTTCTCGACTCCCGATTGATGCGTCTCACTTATCTAAACGCGATCTGGGTACGAATACTGGAACGTCAATGAGGAAAAAGTTATCCAAGTTTGGAGGCTGCCGTTCAAAGTGAGAAACGGAAGCGCCTCATGGCTAAGAAAAATTTTGTTGGGCGTTCTGGTTCCAGCCCAGAGATCTCGTTAATCCGGATGAGAGCAAAAAAAGTCTCATCAAGCAAGCTTCTAATAAACAGGATCACCCATGGAAATATGCAACCGCACACGAATCACGGGTCTCCGGTTCGGTGCCCGTTTCACGATCAATACTTCGCTCAAAAGAAAATTACGCAAATGCATGCAGCTCAAATTAGCGGCGGTGCTACTAGCCGGCGTTTTATTTGGTCCCTGCGCTCAGGCTGCCGTTTTTCACTTCGTTGGAGGGGTCCTCCACTTCGCGTACGAGGATTCCCAGGGAGCCATCCACGATGTGCAGTGGAGCGACGAGTTCGGAAATGGCTGGACAGTGTATCAGATCAATTTGAAGAACATGAATTCCGAGGCCGGTACCAACGGCCCTCCAGCCGCCGGGGACCCGTTCGCGTCCGAGTCCCTTGTAGGCGACCACTACGATCTTCGCTTTACGTATCGGGACAGCACTGGAGCAATTCAAGACGTGTTAACGCGGGAAGAAACCGCGATACATTTACCGGGCGAGCCCGCCGGACTGCAGCAGATCAACCTTAAGGGGGCCAACCCGAACGCCAGGACGGCTGGACCGGCGGCTGCTGGTAACCCGTTCGTCATCAACGTGGGTACGGATAAGCACTTCGTTTACCGGGATTCCAGCGGAACCATCTGGGACGCCTGGTATCACGGGAGCTGGACGCTCCAGCAAATCAACTCCTCCCCCTGGTTCGGATTGTGTAATCCGCTGGTTTGCTTCGGCTCCCCCACCACGATCGCCGGCCTTACCAACGGCCCTCCGGCCGCTGGGGACCCTTCTGTAGCGGCTTACGGCCAGCAACTGCATTACGCCTATCGGGACGCCAACGGCAACATCCAAGACGCGTGGTACGACGGGACCGGTGCGTGGCACCTGGATCAGATCAACAACGGGACCATTTTTTGTGGCATAGGCGTAGCTGTTGTTTGCCCCCCTGGTGAGACCCCAGGTCCTCCGGCCGCCGGGGACCCAGTTGTTCTCAGTGTCGGCAATGAGCTGCATTTTGCGTACCGCGACAACCATGGACGTGTCTGGGATTCCTATAACGAAGGCAACGGGCTCTGGGGGCTGGATCAGGTGCCGATGGGGAATAGCAGGGCGGCTAGCGGCCCGGTGGCGTCGTTTTATGACGACGCGTTACATTTTGCTTATCGTGATCTTGACGGAGTCGTTTACGACGCGTTCCAGTCTTCTGGGGACCACTACTGGAATCTATTGCAGCTTAACCTGGGAGGTCTGACCAACGGGCCTGCAGCCACCACCAGCGCGAGTGCCGCGCCAGGCGCAGGGGACGGGCTTTCCGTCGCCGTCGACCCTGGGGGCGTATTTAGCGTTAACGGCTCTTGCACTCAATTGGGCGCCACACTGCACTTCGCTTACCGGGACGCCATCGGGGCCATTCAACACATCTGGTACGACGGCGTACGCGGTTGGTATCAGGAGGAGCTCTTCCCACAAACTCCGGCTCCTTGCACTTGGCCCCTTCAAATCGTCGGACCTACGAAGCCGCTAGCCTTTCAAATAGGCAGGGCGGTTTCAGGTATAACCTTTTCCGCGACCGGCGGTACTCCGCCCTATACCTTCTCAGCTTTAGGCCTGCCCCAGGACGGCCTGAGCCTGAGTTCCACCGGCGCGCTCACCGGCACGCCTGCAGCAGCAAAAACGTTCCCGATCACCGTCACTGTCCGCGATAGCACGGGAGCTATAGCGAGTGAGAACTTCACCGTCACCGTATCATCGTCTACCGTATCACCGTCTACATGGACACTTTCGTTTTCTGCTGCTCCGGTCTCCATCAATTTCTTCGGTGTTCCGTTCTACATTGATACACTCACGTGGGTTGTTACACCTGATTGGTCGGCTCCCAGTCGGACGGTCAGCTACCCGCCAATTCCTGTTACATTGCCAGTCCCGCCGGCCGGTGGCCCAAACACCGTGACGATCACCGTTTCTGGGACGTGGTCCACACCGGGAGGGTTGGCGAATGGTATCCCGATTGGCGCGGGGACTTACGCCGTCTGCACTTCATTCGATTCCGCAAATGCGGTTTGTAACGCTACGACTAGCTCGTGGAAAGTGGCCTACACCGGTCATCCCAGCGAGACCGTAAGCTGGCTATTTACCACGCCCTATGTATACGATCCGAGTTCCGGGACAGGTAATGTCTGGGTCGTGCTCAATTACAACGGCGTGAATCCATAACGGGAGGGTTGCCGAACGAGTGGCGATGGGCCTGCGAATGGGCAATGCAGCGGGAGTGGCGACTCGGCCCGCAAGTCTTCGCGACCTTCTGGAGGTCATAAACTGAGTGTGTAGCCACGCCGATCTGCGGGGCTCTCTTCTTGAAAGCTGCGGTGCTGACATACTCATTCACGGCCGGGCGCTCTCAACTTCGAGCCCTCGGTCCAAAATGATCGGGCTATTGTTCCGGAACGCACTTTGTGGACCCCTGGATACACAAGCCGGATGCGTCCCAGCTCGATGCGATCGTTGCGGACGGTTGCGGGTTTATTTCTGAGCCGCTCCTTTCCGCAGTCAACGGGCAGCGGTCGAGCTGCCGAATTACTTTACTCAACCGTCTGAAAGAACGCCCTCGCTATTGCTGAGCTTCCGCCGGAGCCATGCTTTGGCGAGCCGCCAATCGCGCATGACTGTGTCAGGTGAGATTCCCAGCACCTCGGCTATTTCCTCGAAGCTCAAACCTGCAAAAAAGCGCATTTCGACCACACGGCTCTTTCGCGCATCGAACTCGGCAAGTTTGTTCATTGCCTCGTCGAGGGCAACCAACTCAGAGCAGCGCTCAACCGAAATCACAGCGCCCTCGTCCAACGAGATCATTTGGAATGCATGGCCGCGCTTGGCCGTTTGCTGGTGACGAGCGTAATCCACTAGAATGTGGCGCATCGCTTGTGCTGCGACCCCAAAGAAATGGGCGCGGCTCTGCCAATCCTTCTTAGGTCGCTTGACCAGTTTAAGGAAAGCTTCATGGATAAGAGCGGTGGTTTGCAGTGTGTGGCCTGGCCGTTGGAGGCGCATGTATTTGTGTGCGACGCGATGTAATTCCTTATGAACGAGAGGAGCTAGTTTGTCCAGAGCTTGTGGTTCCCCTCGACTCCAGGCGTGCAA
>JAFATG010000339.1 GCA_019244055.1 Acidobacteriaceae bacterium
CATGGCCGCCGAAAAGCTGAGCATGGCGGCCGAGCAGATTCAAAAGCAGCCGCTCGCGATTCAACTGCGATACTTACAAACGTTGGTCGAGATCGGAACAGAGAAGAACACGACGGTTGTTTTCCCGGTGCCGGTGGACATGCTCACGGGCTTGACCAGGGTGATCGAGAATCTGGCCGCACGAGACGGGAAGCCGCCGGGGTAGCCAGGCGCTTCAACAAGCGGAGCTGGCAGGACACCAAGCTCGTTCATTAGCTATTCGGACGGTTGGTAATGGACTGTGTTTTAACTTCAGGGTGCTCGTGATCCAGCTGGAATCGCGGGTTTTGCCGAAGAACCCTCGTACTTCCGCAAGCAAACTACTCGCATCAACCTCCAGATCGAGCTTGATACGGTTACCGAAGTCCGGGAGGGCCGGTTGTAAGGTCGAGCCGTGACAACGCTCCGCAGCCGGGTACAAATCTGGAGAGCGATCTACGTAGCTGGGCTGCTGACTCAATCCGTCAGCTGTAATTGCGGCTCTGCGGTCGTCGCTTCAGATCAGCGTTCCCTACGTGAACACTGGGATCGCATACTGCTCGTAGTTGTTGCATTATCTTGCCTTTAGGAATGAACTGTCTCGCGAGGCCTGGTCTGGTCAGTTGTTCGAACATTCGGGACTAGAGCCCCGGCTGTCTTGATTCCAGAGGCTGCACGAAATTGTCGGCGGAATGTTCCGGCCCCGTTGCGGGCATTCAGTCTTCCGCGACAATTCGCTTTCCTGTGTATTGGAATCGATCATCGGAGCAGCATTCTCTCCTTGTGAGTCGCAGATGGACACTCCCGCCCCACGCGCCAATTCATTCCTGCTCGTCGGCGGCATACGAAGGCCAAAGCGAAGCCTTCGAGTGCCTGTGGTCTATCTTCGGCAGGAAAGTATCGAGTCTTGGTGCGAATGAAGCACAGGAGCACAGTGGACACTGGCATTTTCGATTTTCAAGTTTAGTTGATAGGGAATTGCAAATCCATCATTAACGCGGGCCCTGAATCGAGGAGCTTTGAGTGGCGTGAGCATTGGATTTCCTGACCTGCGGGCATTGCTCTCTGACGGAGAGTTTGTGCCGGAAAAGGGGGACACTTCTAACGAGGCGAGATCGAGGAGGTTTTAGACGAAGCTTGACAACTGTCGCCCAGGTGCTTGCAAATTTTCGGCGACGCGGTACAATGTTCCCGGGCTAAGATAGAGATCATCGAAGCACTGTTCGCCAGATATGCGGAGCTCTCTCGAAGTCGTCGGACTGCCGAGCTTAATGGAACGCACAGCAGGCAGGCCTGAAATCACCCTCGGGTTAATTGATGGACCCGTGGCGCTGGACCATCCAGATCTTGCGAATGCTGCCGTGCGTACCGCTGGAGGACGGGCCGAAGCGGCGTGCGCCCGCGCCGATGCGGCTGCGTGCACGCACGGAACTTTCGTTGCCGGAATGTTATCCGCACGGCGAGGGTCGACAGCTCCCGCGATCTGTCCGGAATGCACTCTACTGCTGCGACCAATTTTCCTGGACGGAGACAATCTGGGCCAAATGCCAAGCGCTACACCGCAACAGCTTTCAGAAGCCATCATTGAAACTGTCGGTGCCGGCGCCCGTGTCATCAACTTAAGCGCAGGAATGGTGCGATCGTCGCCGCGCGGCGAAATGCGGCTCCAAGAAGCTCTGGATTATGCTGCAGAATCGGGAGTGCTGGTTATCGCGGCTGCGGGGAATCAATCTCAGATAGGAAGTTCCACGATTACCGGCCACCCTTGGGTCATTCCGGTGGCTGCGTGCAACAACCAGGCGCAGCCCCTGACCGGATCAAACCTTGGTACTTCGATCGGCAAACGAGGCCTGAGCGCGCCGGGAAAGGATATCACGAGCCTCGGAAGCAACGGCAAGACCTGGCGCATGAGTGGGACCAGCGTTGCTGCTCCTTTTGTGACGGGCGCTATAGCGCTACTGTGGTCCGAGTTCCCGGTTGCTAGTGCCGCTCACATCAAGTTTGCAATCACACAAGGCGCGGGCAAGCGCAAAAGTATTGCTCCCCCAGTTCTCGACGCGCGCGCCGCGTACGAATCGATGAAAGCCAGCCTGTAAGAAGGGGTATGGATTCGAAACAGGGAACACAGAATCGGACATCAGAGGCTGAAACTCGTCCTCATCGTGTGCGGCTTCCGGGCTTCCTTATCGAAGAGGAAATCGGTTTGGGCGAGGCCATCAAGCGCGCCACGTATGGGTTTGGAATCAAGCCCTGTGCTGGCTGCCGCAAGCGTGCAGAGGCTCTCAATCGCTGGATTCGCTTAGTGAGATAGCTACATACACCGGAATGGGAGGGCAAAATTCGATGGATTCAGTGGAAGTGAATGATGCACCGGAAGCACATGGAACTGGTACGAGTACCGCCGCCTCGCGGGCGATAGGCACTCTTGCGCCTCAGAACTGCCCGACGTGCGGGTCCACTCCGGTAAGCGGTAGGGCGTCTGCGCCCAACTATGTGTACGCTATCGGCAGAATTGACGCTCGCTTCCCTCGGCAGTCCGTCGAGAAGGAGTTCGCGCAAGTAAGCGGCAAGAATGAGACTTCCGGCCTGACTGACCGGCAGACTTTGCAGAAGGTCCTTTCCGAGCGCCAGAATCGCTATCTCGCTCGGCAGTTGTGTTGGGTCATGATCATCGGCGGCCTGGAGACCTATATTCTCGTGCCGCGCGATCCTTCGGATCTGGAATTGTTCCTCGAAGCGCTGCGCGCGGCGCCGAGCCCGGGCGATCTCGACTGTGTCATCGGTATCCAGGGCCCAAACGCTCCTCCGGAGTTTTGCAATGGCCTTATGGTTCCGATAGTCATCGTAGACCACATGTATTCATTCCATCGAAACGAACTGATCGGGGCGATCCCCAGGCCGGAAGATGCTCATGGCGAGGAGTTCACTCGCGCTGCGGAAGAAGTGTTCGACAGGGTCATGCAGATAACTGACAATGCCGGTGCTACCGACGAGCATCGAGCCCTGAATTACTTGGCCCTCCGGTATCCCGCCATTTATGCGACCGCAGCGAATGCGTTCAAGGCAAACCGATCGTTGACCGGCGTGAACGTAGTGCCATCGGCCTTAGGGGGGACGCGCAAAGTGGTCGATGTGATCTTTTCTTTCACCGACCGTAAGACCGATTTTTTGGAGAAGTTCTTTGCGCGGGTCGATGTGACTGAGGAATTTCCGTTCCTACGTACTCGGCTTACGCCTTATTACGACCGCTAAAAAAGCATGACGTGGAGATCGTCGAGGGAGAACCGTGATGAACCTACCAGGATTCATAGCAGAAGCATCGGTCTATGACACAGCGAACTATTATCGCGGCGGCCCCGCTGCGGCCGGCGATGCTGAAGACGTTATCCCGCAGGGCTGTGGGTTTGTCGAAGGAATTGTGTGCGCGCTCGTCATACCCGCCACTGTGCTGTTCTGCACTGGAACATGTGTTGAGAGCGGAGGGCTAGCTTGCGCCGCCTGCGTGACGACAGCTATGGGGGCTCTATATAGCGCGTGTAAAGATTGCCTCCCTGCATGGATTCAAGCAATTCTCGGGGGGAATGGCGGGAGCGGCGGTGGTGGTGGTGGCGGCAATCTGTGCTGCCGCATCGGCACACAATGTAAGTGTGGCGGAACATGTCAGATGGTGAACGGACATATGAGATGCGTTGGTGGCGTCTGTCTGGAGCCAAATCAACACTGTCCATAGCAGAAAGGATGCCTCCACATGAGTCTGCCGCAATTTACTGCCGAGATGGCACTCAGTGAAGTATCGCAAAGGTACAGGGGCAAGCGAGTGATTCGATTTTCATTCGCTGGAGCGATTCCCATGCAGGAACCCGAGCCTTCGGCGGCTCTTGCAAGTCGCTTTTGGCCCCCGCCGTTCTACAAACGCGTCCCTTGTTGTTTGCCGGATCCTCTCGATCCCGGTCGCCCTAGGTGCACTTACTCCTACCTTCCAGTGTGGTGGAACTGCGCTGTGCTTTCCACGCCCTACGCATGCTGGATTTGCAGTCCGCCGCAGATAGCCACGCAGGGTTGACGGACGCGAACGGCCCGGCATCATTCTGGTATTCGCGCCACTGGACCGGATGGTCCGCACCTCGCTTCGCATCGAAGCCATGGAGGTGCCGCCGCA
>JAFATG010000089.1 GCA_019244055.1 Acidobacteriaceae bacterium
CGAAGTGAAACTGGAAGACGCGAAAGAGCACGTCGCCAGCCTTCAGCGGTCAAACCACTCGCACGACATCGCCGAGGCCGCCGAAATCCGGATTCTGGAGCTGCAGCGGGACCGGCAGAAGATCGCTGTTGATCGCGCCCGGCACAATGCTGCCAGGCTTTCAATGCGAGCGCCCATCCCCGGCATGGTCGCACTCGAAAACTCATTCCGTAACGGCTCCTTCGGCCACGCCGAGGAAGGCGATCAATTATGGCCCGGCAGTCCGCTGCTTCAGCTCTTTGATCCCTCCGCCATGGAGGTAGAACTCTCCGTCGGCGAACCAGACGGCGCGGCGCTGCGGCCAGGAACCAAAGCCATCGTCCACCTGGATGCTTTTCCGGAACTCGCCTTTACTGCCCACTATGATTCGGCGAGCCCGGTCGCATCCGGCGGCGTCGACAGCCCCATCAGGACGTTCACGGCGCGCTTCCTGATTGATCAGACCGATCCGCATCTGCTCCCTGATCTCTCGGCGGCTGTAGATCTTCAGGTTGCGAAATGAGCGCCGCCAAACGAACACGGACATGGTCGCGTTTGGCGGTGCTGTTGCTTTTGGCCGCCGGGTCCGCCTTTGCGGTTTGGCACATACGGCGCGCGCACGGCGCTACCGACCTGCCCGCTTCGCAAGCGCATCGCGGCGAATTCTTGGTGCGCGTGCCTTGCCGGGGCCAATTGATCGCGGCGCGTTCGGTACAGCTCTCGGCGCCCTTGGATGTTGCCGACCTGCAAATCATTTGGCTCGCGCCTTCCGGCTCGGACGTAAAGGAGGGCATGACCGTCATTCGTTTCGATCCCAGCCGCGTTCGGCAGGATCGGAAGGAGAAGAAGGCGGCACTTGAACAGGCGCAAGCCACTTTGGATCAAGCCGTCGCGCAGGCTCGGATTACCGCCGATCAGGATAAGCTCGATCTCGCCAAGACCCGCTACGATGCCGAAAAGGCTCGCCTTGAGGCCTCCAAGGCGGCCATCATCAGTGCGATGGATGGAGAGAAGAGCAAAATCGATCTCGGCCTTGCCGAAGAGAAAGTGAAAGTTCAGCAAGCCACCGCCGAGCTTCACAAGAAGTCGAACGAAGCCAAGATCGCATCCTCCAAGCGCCTGCGCGACGAAGCCCAGGCCGATGTTGCCCGGGCCGAGAGGCGTCTGGCGCAACTAGACGTCAAGAGCCCTTTGAACGGCGTCGTCACCTATTTGGCAAATCGCACGCAGGGCTGGATGAATTCGCAGCCGTTCAAAGTGGGCGATCACGTCTCCGCCGGTCTCGCCGTCGCCGAGATTCCCGATCTCTCCACTTTGCAGATGGAGAGTAAAGTCGATGAGGTGGACCGAGGCCGCATCGCTCTGGGCGATACCGTACTTGTGCATGTAGACGCGTTTCCCGAAAAGGTGTTGAACGCGAAGCTCGTCTCCATCTCTCCGCTTACCGAGCAAGCCTTTACAGAATGGCCTCCCACCCGTAGTTTCAAAGCCTATGCGCGGCTAAGCGCACCCGACAAGCGATTGCGTCCAGGCATGAACGCCGGCGCCGACATTATTCAGGAAAGAATACCGGATGCACTCAGCATTCCTGCGAAAGCGCTGTTTACGTTCCACGGCAAGCCCACCGTCTACGTCAAGACCAACGGACGCTATCTGCCGGTCCAGGTAAGTGTGCGTGCTCGGAACACGGATGAGATTGCGGTCGAAGGTATCAAGGCAGATCAGTTCGTTGCCTTGGCCGAGCCGGAACAGGTGAATCGATGAGCCAGCTCAGCGCTCCCGAGCCGATCCTAACGGAAGCCCAGCCGCCCCGTCTTGTTCCACCCCCGCGCAAACCTGCTCCTCACTGGCCGAAACGCGCCCTTATTGCACTCGGCGTTTCCGCCGCCCTCGCTCTTGTCGTTTTCGGCGGCATGCGCGTTTACCGTCGCGTTCGAGCGGCCAATGCTCCCGAAATTCCGGTTGCCAAGGTCCAACGCGGCGATATCACTCTCGCCATCACCGCGAAAGGCGAGCTGCGGGGTGGAAATCCCGAGACCCTCGCCGCTCCTTTGACGGGGGGCAGCGAAATGCACATCACGGCCCTCAAGAAAACCGGTGAGCCGGTCAAGAAGGGCGATGTTGTCGCGCAGTTTGATACCACCGAGCAGGAGTTCAAGCTCAAAGAGGCGCAAGCCGATCTTGCCGAAGCTGAGCAGCACCTCATTCAAGCTCAGGCCCAGCGCGATGCCGACCAGGAAGAGGATCGTTATGCGCTCCTTAAGGCACAGGCGGACGTGAAGCTCGCCGAGCTAGATGTCCGAAAAAACCCGCTTCTTTCGACGATTGCGGCCGAGCAGAACGACCTTGCGCTGCAGGCCGCGCGCGATCACTTGGCGCAGGTCAAGCAGAACGTCGCCAATCGGCAGGCGACCGGGAACGCCGGCATCGCGATTCAGCAGGCCGCCCGCGAAAAAGCCGAATCACAGGCTGAGACCGCCCGCCAGAACATCGAGTCCATGACTTTGCGCGCGGGCCGTTCGGGCTACGTTGCGGTTGACCGGAACACCAATACGAATTTCTTCTTCACTGGCATGAGTATGCCTCTGTTTCAGATCGGTGATGCCGTCCAGCCGGGCATGGTCGTCGCCGAAATTCCCGACTTGAACACCTGGGACATCGCCGCGAATATCGGCGAGCTGGATCGAGGACACCTAGCCGTGGGCGACAAAGTCGCGATTACGGTGATCGCTGTCCCGAATCATCCCTTCCAGGGCCATGTAAAAGAACTCGGCGGCACCACCGGTCCGTTCTGGGACCGCCATTTCGAGTGCACGATAGCTCTGGACGACCCCTCGCCCCTCCTTCGCCCCGGCATGAGCGTACAGCTCGTGGTCAGCACCGATGCCATTCGCCAGGCTCTCTGGGTACCCGCCCAGGCGCTCTTTGAAAGCGACGGGCGCACTTTCGTCTATCTGCGCTCCGGGAAAACGTTCACCCAGAAGAACATCACTCTCGTGCGCCGCAACGAAACGCGTGCAGTCATTTCAGGACTGAACGAGGGCCAGGTTGTGGCGCTCGCGAATCCTTTGGAGATGGCAAAGAAGAAAGCTACCGATACCAATCCCTTGAAGACAATAGGCAGGTAAGCGGACGATGTTAGTTGGCCGCTACCGCTCGGACCTGGCACTCGCAGCCGCAAATCTCTGGACCCAAAAGACACGTACTGTCCTGACTGCCCTTGGCATCATCTTCGGCGTCGGTGCGGTCATTGGCATGCTGGCGATCGGCGCTGGCGCGCGTGAGGAATCGCTGCGGTTCATCGAGCAATTGGGTGTACACAATCTCCTGATCGAATCGCGGCCCGCTTCCGGCGAACAGGAACTACAGCAGCGGCGTCGCACATCCCCAGGCTTGACCGAGCGCGACGTTCGCGTGCTCGAGGCAAACGTGGATGCGGTTGAGATGATCTCTGCCCGCCGTAGCATGCACCCGGCCCGTGTTCTGCCCAAGCCGCCGCAGGACCTTCCGGAGCTTTACGGCGTCCGCCCTGCCTACGCAACCATTCATAACTGGAAGCTCGCTCAGGGCAGATCGTTCGACAAACATGATGATGACTCGAGCGCTCCTGTTTGTGTCCTCGGCGAAAACGCCAAGATCTCCCTATTCGGCTTTGTATCTGCCATTGGCCAGTACGTCAAGGTGAACGATACCTGGTTGCGTGTCATTGGAGTGTTGCAGGCTCAGGTGAGCTCCGGAACTGGCGCCCAGGCCCTCGATCCCAATCGGATTATTTACATCCCTTTGAACACATTTCAGTACAGGATCTGGGATACGAATTTCAGTTTCAAGGACGACCTTGATGGCGTCGATATTCGCCTGAAGGCGGGTGCTGACAGCATCAATGCGGCAAAGATCGTTACCGCGATCTTGAACTCGACCCATCACGACACGCCCGATTTCACGGTCACAATCCCGGCTGAATTGCTAGCCGAGCAGCAGCGCGCGCAATCGATTTTCACTTACGTCATGGTTGCCATCGCAGCGATCTCGCTGCTGGTGGGCGGCATCGGGATCATGAACATCGTTCTCGCTACGGTGCTCGAACGGACTCGCGAGATCGGTATTCGCCGCGCCACTGGAGCGAAGCGCAGCGACATCGTGCGGCAGTTTCTCGTTGAATCCGTTCTTATTTCAATCGGTGGAGGAGTAGTGGGCATCGCCTTCGGTTACTTGCTGTCTTGGCTGATCGCTGCGGCGGCCGAATGGAAAACAATTGTTACTCCCGCATCCGTTGCGATCGCATTTGGAGTCTCGGTTGCTGTGGGACTGGTCTTCGGGATCTATCCGGCAAGGAAGGCATCGCTCGTCGATCCTATTGAGGCTTTGCGGTATGAATAGGGCGCTCGCGCGGTTGCTCGCCCTTGCGCTCTCCTTCTCGCTGCTGTGTGGTGCTCAGTCCATCAACAACTACATCAAGCACCGCTTTAACGCGGAAGAAGTGGAAGTAAGTGACATCGAGGGCTTACAGCAGCGCATCCGCGACGGCAAGCTGCACTTGAGGCTTCGGGACTTCCTCGAACTGATGCTGAAGAACTCCCCGGATATTCAGATCACGCGTCTCGACGTTTACACCGCGGCCAATCAGGTTACCGCCGCAAAAGCCCCCCTCGATCCTACGGTTGGGGCCCAGTTCAACGCACTGCGGTCTGTCTCTCCCCTGTTTTTCGCGTCGGGCGCCTCGGGTGTGAACACGGTAACTCCCGGCCAAACCGGGCTGGGTGCAAGCTCGGCTGTTAACGTGATTCTGCCCGCAACGATCAGCGGCCTGTCCCAGAACTCGATCCTCAATTACCAGCAGCTATTACCCACGGGCCAAACGTTCAGCGCGAATTTCTCCGTCATTCGCAGCTCAGGCGATGGATACCCCTCTCCCGCCTTGTTCGGGGCTTTGAATTTCCAGCTTATACAGCCGCTCTGGCAGAACCTTACCAATCTGCAGTTCCGCGCGCCGCTCGCCATCGCTCGCACGCAGCTCCTTATCAGTTCGGAGACGAGCGAAGCCGCCATTGCGGATGCTGTGGCAGCGGCCGCCCGTCAGTATTGGGATGCCATTCTCGCCCGTGACAACATCACGGTTCAAGAGCAGACGGTGGATCTGGCGCAGAAGTCCTACGAGCACGATAAGAAGGCTTTGGATCTGGGCGCTCTCGCCAAGCTCGACATCTATCAATCCCAGAGTCAGGTCGCCGAACGCAACCGTGATCTTGTACAAGCCCGCTATCAGTACAAGGTTGCACTCGACGGTTTGCGCCGGCTGATCGGAGCAGATCTCACACCCGCCTTGCGAGAGACGGACGTTGTTCTTGACGATGACCCGTCGGCGCTGCCGCCGGAATCCGCCATCTTGCCCTTTGAACAAGCTCTAGCCGAGGCGATGCAGGCTCGTCCTGAGGCGAAAGCGGCCCAGCAGCGGCTCTCTATAGACGCTCTGAACGCGCGCCTTGCCCGCGACCAGCTCAAACCGCAACTGAATCTCTCCTTGCAGGGCGGGGCAACCGGGCCGGGTTTAAATCAGATCACAGTTGGTAACGGGCTCGGGCAAGTTCCGAACACGCCTTACCCCGGATTGGGCCCAACACTTCAGCAGGTGCTGGCCTTCGATTTTCCGAGCTATGGCTTCGGTCTCCAGTTGAATTTCCCTCTGCGCAACAGCACCGCGCAATCCGCCCTGGCGAATTCCTTGGTCAGCAAGGCGCACGATCAGTATCAGAAGCGCCAGACGCAACAACAGATTATTTTCGATGTGCGCCAGGCGCTCAACTCCGTCGAACTCGCCCAAGCGACTATCTCGGCAGCTATAACGGCACGCGACCTGGCTCAGAAGAACGTCGAAGCCGAGCAACAGAAATACGTGCTGGGCAGCATCACGGCGTTCGAGCTACTCGATTCCCAAAGCCGCCTCGCCAATTCCCAAACCGCTTTGCTGAATGCCTATGTAACCTATCAGGAAGCGTACGTTAATTATCAGCGTGCTACCTGGACACTGCTCGATGGCTTCGGCATAATCGTCGAAACGCCTAAGGTGCAGTAGGGCCCAGAGTAAGTTTCAGGTCGAATGATCGTACTGGCAAAAAGCTGATTAGGCGACAATTAGTGCTGGCGCAAAGAACCGGCCAGGTCCCGTAGCGCCCCTAGCGCGATTACATGCCCACCCAGAACACTGGTTATAACCGATTCCTCCTGTTAGTGGCAGGACTCGGCGGTCTGCTCTACGGAGTAGATGTCGGCATCATTGGCGGCGCGTTGCCGTATCTGGAGGCAACCTCCGGACTGAACGCCGGTCAACTCTCGATCATTGTGGCCGCGGTGCTTCTCGGCAGTGTCATCTCCACCCTATTCGCGGGCGCGCTTTCGGATTGGATGGGCCGCAAGCCTCTTATGGTTCTCAGCGGCCTCACCTTTGTGGTCAGCATTCCAATCATTGCTCTATCGCATGGTTACGGGCCGCTGTTTTGGGGTCGCCTTTTGCAGGGTGCCAGCGGCGGTTTCATCGGGGTCGTCGTGCCGCTCTATTTGGCCGAATGTCTTGCTGCCTCCACCCGCGGGAAGGGAACCGGCATTTTCCAGTGGCTTTTGACTCTGGGCATAGTTGCCGCTGCGCTCATCGGCATTTATTACAGCTATCGAGTTGCAGAAGTGACCAGGCTTTCCAATCCCGCGACGATTTTCGCGTTCAAGGATCAAGCCTGGCGGCGCATCTTTTGGGTCTCGCTGCCTCCCGGCATCTTATTTGTTATTGGCAGCTTCATTGTCGCCGAATCGCCCCGCTGGCTGTTCCGTCGTGGCAAAACGGAGGCCGCATACAAAGCGTTGCTTCGCTCCCGCAGCGCGGATCAAGCCACTCTCGAGCTGAACGAGATGAGGGAAACCGCCGCGTCTGAAACTGCCCAAGCCTCCGTCGGTCAAAAGATCAAAGAATCACTTTTTCGTCGAAAGTACGTCATTCCCTTTCTGCTCGCCTGCGTCATTTTGTTCTGCAATACCGCCACTGGAATCAATTCCCTGATCGGCTACAACACCAATATCCTTTTGCAAAGCGGCCTCTCCGACGTTCAGGCGCACTGGGGTTACGTTCTCTTCACGCTCATTAACTTCCTACTTACTGTTGGTGGTGTTGTACTGGTGGATCGCAAAGGCCGCAAGTTTCTGCTGGTCCTGGGTACTGCCGGTATCATCGTTTGCCTCTGCTGCGTTGGCCTCCTCTTCCGCCGGAATGAAGCATTGAACATAGACGTGAGCAATATGCTTCAATCCCGCATTGGCGCGGATCAGACGTTGACCGTACCGTTCGATGCGGCCGAGGCCAAAACTCTGTTAACGGGTTACCGCGATAGGGGCGCCGCCATGCAGCCAGGCCGCGCCGCTCTCACAGTCATTTATTCCTACGGAGACTTCACTGCGGCCACCAATGTTGCCCGCTCGGACGATCCAGCCGCATCCGCCATTCGCATCACGCGCGCGAGTTGCGTGCCCGCTAACAAGCTGGAAGCCTTCTTGAAAAATCCGCTCGCCAACGTCGATGCTGCCCGCTCTGCTCCTCTGAAGATTGAAAAAGCTCTCATTGCGCCTGTGCCCAGCTCTGGCAATGGCTGGCTTGTCGCGACAGGCCTTTACGTGTTCATGGCGTTTTACGCGATCGGCCCGGGCGTTTGTGTCTGGCTCGCGCTTTCAGAGTTGATGCCGACCCGAATCCGCTCGAATGGCATGAGCATCGCCCTAGTGATTAATCAGATCGTCTCCACTACTCTTGCCGCCATCTTCCTCCCGGTCGTCAGCAATTACGGCTATTCGACGATGTTCTTCCTGTTTGCCGGCTTTACGGTCATTTATTTCGTCACCGCTGCTTTCTTCCTCCCGGAAACAAAGGGCAAGACGCTGGAAGAGATCGAAGCGCATTTCGAGGGGCACACGAGAAAACCGGATCTGGACACCAACAGCGCGCCTGTTCCTTGATAGCCCTCATCTCGACGTGATCTCGGGCGGCGGCGGAAGATTCCGATGCTTCAGCCACTCCATGCTGATGTTCTGGTTTGCCTTATTAGGTGCGATCTCGCGCAAATCCGGCATAAAGATTTGCATGCCGGCCTGCGGCGTCATGCGCGTATATCCATTCACTAGCTGTTCCTGATAATTAGCCAGATCGATGTCGAACCAAGGGTCATTCGAGATGTCGATCATAATCAGGTCCACCTGATGCATCGTCAGCTTCCCAAAATCAATCGTGCCGCCGCGAAGGCGTATGAAGTTGCGCCACTGCTCAACCTGCGTGACCTCGTTCTGAGCATCACCGTATATCTCCTCCACATCCGGATTCACGATGCGAACGTTAGTCAACTGCCCGCGAATATGGGGCGGGGGCATCAGTTTCCCGGTGTCGAAGACGATGTCATTGCCAGACACCTGAATGCCTTCGATACCATGAGGCTGGAACAGGTCCGCAACGCTGACGTGAAGACCACCTAAAAGCGCTTTGAAGGGAATCTTAAGAAGACCCAGCTTCGTCACGTGTATCTGAATCAGATTGCCGGGCGCGACTGAGATAGTGCCTGTCACTTCAATTGGAAGTGGCACGACCTTGTGCAGAGTTGCGTCCAGCGTGATCTGGTCTCCGTTCCCGGAAAGCTTAATGTTTTTGAGCGGGGAGTTCGGAATCCCAGATGCGTTCAGGAAATTATTGAGATCGCCAACGTTCGTGCGCAGAACGCCCGTCTTGATGTCCAGGAAAAAGGAATCGGGGTCATCGAATGACGGATTGACATTCCGGAGAGCGCGCGCCATCTGACCCCGCAGCCAGCGAACGTACACTCGGAAACTCGGACCCTTCCGCAACATTAGGTTATGGGCGGAGACGCTGGTGGGAGCAAGATCCGAGGTCCCTATGTTCTCAGTCCCGGGCTTGGTTGCTGACGAACTTATGCCCGGCGGAGTTGCTGTGGGCCTCTCAGATTCTCCACTTCGCCAAGTCAAACGAAAATACCAGATCAGTAATATGGACAGAACGAGAAGCGCGCTGACCAGAACAGAGACACGAATGCGCATGACAGAACCATCGTAGGATCAGTTGCAAGTAACCTGTCTGTTGGATGTCATTTAGAATGGTGCGTTAATGAGATCTGTTGTTTCGCTGCTCGTTTGCGCGGCTCTCCCGTTTCCTTCAATTGCGCAGACAACCGCCCTGCGCGGATTCGAACCGAAGGACGTTCCCAACGAGCAAAAGCTCGAAAAGGAGGCGCAGTCTGTTCCTGATCCGGCCCGCTTCCGCGAGTACATGAACTTCATTGCCGGCGAGCCGCACAACGCTGGTTCTCCGCGCTCCAAAGCTGTGGCCGAATACATTCTCGGCCTTTTCAAGCAGTGGGGCCTCGACGCTCAAATTGAGCAGTTCCAAGCGTTGATGCCATATCCCACAGTTCGCCAAGTGGAAGTTGTCAGCCCCGAACCATTCACCGCCAAATTGAAAGAGCCCCCAATTGCGGTCGACCCTACCAGCGGTCAGCCCGGCCAACTTCCCACCTACAACGCCTATGCCGCCTCCGGCGATGTGACGGGCGATTTGGTCTATGTCAATTTCGGTGTTCCTGAGGATTATCAATGGCTGACCAAGCAAGGCATCGATATTAAGGGCAAGATCGTGATGGCTCGCTACGGCAAGAGCTGGCGCGGTATCAAGGCGAAAGTGGCCGCCGAACACGGCGCAATCGGCTGCCTTATTTACTCCGATCCGCACGAAGATGGCTACTTCGAAGGGGATGTGTACCCCAAAGGGCCCATGCGTCCATCCGAAGGTGTGCAGCGTGGCAGCGTGTTGGACATGCCGCTTTATCCGGGCGACCCGCTCTCGCCCGGCTGGGCTTCCGAAGAAGGCTCCCGACGCCTGCCCATCTCCGAAGCGAAAACCATCATGAAGATTCCGGTCTTACCGCTGTCTTACGCCGATGCGCAACCCCTACTCAGCCAATTGACCGGGCCCCTCGTCCCGCGCGATTGGCGAGGCAATTTGCCGATCACCTATCATGCCGGGCCAGGCCAGACGCGCGTTCACATGAAGACGGATTACGACTGGTCTTCGCGGCCCCTCTACGACGTTGTCGCCACCATTCCCGGTTCTGTTTCGCCGGAGGAGTGGATCATCGCCGGTAATCACCACGATGCTTGGGTAAATGGCGCCGATGATCCCATCTCAGGCGCTGCCGCGTTACTAGAGACTGCACGCGCTTTGGCATCTCTTCAGAAGCAAGGCTGGAAACCGGCGCGCACCATTAAGATCGCGCTTTGGGATGGCGAAGAATTCGGATTGCTCGGCTCAACCGAGTGGGCCGAGAAGCATCAGCAGGAATTGACTCAAAAAGCAGTAGCGTACCTCAATTCCGATAGCACGGCCAAAGGTTGGCTGTTTGTCAGCGGCTCCCACACGCTCGAGCAGTTCGTAGCCGATGTTGCGGGCTCGCTCCAGCAACCCGGAACCAATTCAACGCTTCTTGCTGAGTCCATTACGCACCGAGATCGTCAGAACCAGGAAGAGGCCGGCCCCGCACATCCGCAGAAGATGTTTACGATTGGAGCGCTGGGCGCCGGTTCCGATTACGTCGCGTTTCTAGATTATCTCGGAATTGCCAGCATGAATTCCGGGTTCGGTGGGGATGCTAAGAGCGGGATCTATCACTCCATTTACGATTCCATCTACTGGTACACCCACTTTTCTGACGGTACTTTCGCGGATGGCCGAGCCCTGTCCCAATTCACCGCAACTACCCTGTTGCGCCTTGCCGACGCTTCCGTTCTGCCGTTTGAATTTGTTCATTTCGCCAACACCGTCACTGGCTATGTGGACGAAATCGAGAAGGAGGCGAAGAAGAGCGGCGGCAGCATTGATTTTTCAGCCGTCCGCCGTCAGCTCGAAGAGCTGAAGCAGAGCGGGGAGAAGTACAATGCGTTTCTGGAAACCGCAATGGCTAAGCGTTCTCTCGATCCCGCCCGTGTGAAAGACTTGAACGCTGATCTCATCCGCACCGAACGCGCCCTTATTCGTCCCGAAGGGTTGCCGAATCGGGAGTGGTACAAACATCAGATCTACGCTCCCGGTTTTTACACGGGTTACGGAGTCAAGACTCTGCCTGGTATCCGCGAGGCTGTGGATGCGAAGGATTGGTCCCTCGCGCAAAAGGAGGCGGGCATCGTGTCAGAGTGCCTCGGGCAAATGAATCACACGGTAGGGCAGGCCGTCACTGAGCTTTCTACCTTCTAGCGGCCCGGCGCGGCCCTGGTGCAGTGAGAGCGCCAGCGCACCCTGACCAAAAATCGAATCCGTACTCCATCAACCCGTTCCGAAGAAATACCTGCTGCCCCGGCGACGATGTCGGCCGAGTACCTAGCCGTCATCTTAGGCCGGTACACATCATTTCAGTCGGGTGGGTCTTCCAAACGGCGGGCGTATCTCGGCCATGTCGACCTTCTCCCAGGTCTGGTAAGCAGCTTCGGCTTCCTCCGGAGTGCAGTGCGATTCGAAAACCTGCACAGGCCCAATCTTCATTACGAGTGTGGACCGGTCCGGGGTTTCAAAAGGAAGCCAAGGCGTCATATCCACCCACCAATCCTGACCATCCAGGCTCCGCTCCATTGGTCCATCAGGCGTCAAATGGCCGTTTGGTGCAACATTGAGCGGGACCCGGCGGCCCTCTGGCATATGCAGGAAAAGGTTGCCGTGCCGCGAGGGCCGGTGCAAGATCGATGGAATCGATAGGTTACGCGTTCTTCGCCTCCCGGCCACCGCAAAAGGCCTCTTCCGGCAAGTATCACGGAGGTGATGGGCTCAGGCATGCAGTTGTGAAATTAGCCCTCGAGTACAAGAGAATTCGCACCCTCGACATGGTGACGCTCCAGATCCGAAAGCAAACCCTCGTCCGTCAGATCGAGTCGATGGGAATTCTCCCAATCCTCATGGGCGATCTTCTTTAAGCGTTCCAAGATGTGATCATCGCGGACTTCGATTGCCAGCTCGCGGCGGCTGTCAAAGCTGCCCGGCGAGAGATTGATGGATCCGATGATCGAACGAGCTCCGTCGGCTAACAACATCTTGGCGTGGAGTTTCAGATGCTTGAGTTTGTGGACGTTAATGCCAACGTCGTCCATGATTCGCAGTCCGCCAACTCCCTCGACAAGCTTTTCTTTCTTTAACGTATGAGGGGGACGTGCAAGGATGTGAACCTTTACTCCGCGGGCATTCGCGCGGACCAGGCGCTCAATGATAACGGCGTCCTGATACCGTTCGTTCTGGACGAAGATTGAATGCTTCGCATCGTCGATGAGTTGCGCGATGCGTTCGCGACCGTTACCCTTGCACCAGATGAGATGCGTGTGTGGGCCGGCATCGAAGCACCGGCGATGCCAGTCTGCTTCGAAGCACTCGATCATCTCATCCACTTCATGTGCATGTTGGGTGACCACTGCATAATCGCGCGTCTCAGTAAAGTTTTTTGGCTCCCAGTTCAGTGATTTGACGAACCCGGTCTTCTCATCCACGATCATCGATTTTTCGTGAGTCACGTCGAATGCGGGATTGCTGTCCAGCACCTCGATGCCGACTTTGCTGAGCGCCTTGCGAGACTCTTCATTCTCTGCCTCACCGCTGCGGCGAGCTGGATTGAGCATGACCCGGATCTTGACACGGCGGCTGTGCGCCCCGATCA
>JAFATG010000257.1 GCA_019244055.1 Acidobacteriaceae bacterium
GCCTGAAGTTGCCCTTGGGCATTGCCTACACCTTCGGCCTCGATGTTCAGGCCCGGGACGAGCGCCGTAACATCCATATCCTTATGGCGGAAACGAAAGTCCTTCGTACGCTCAATCTGCGTTGAGTCTGTAAGGTCGACTACAACCACGCCTTGGTCTTTAGTCCGAACCTTAACAAGATCGCCACTCCGGGACTCGATCGACCCTTTGACTTTTGCCTTTTTTCCAGCTTCTATGTCGGATGCGTTGGCCTTAGCGACATAGACCAAGCCGGTGACCAGGCCGAGACAAACTGTCGCGCACAACAGTTGTTTGGATCGTTGCATATTTCAAATCTCCCTTTCAAAGCTCTAATAGCTGTTCTTCTTGAACTGCCAACAGAATGGACCCGCACCAGCGCCTTTGCAGCCGGGGCGTTCGACCCGCTATCAGCCTGTTCGAGGAACTTGATGCAGAAGTCGCAACGTAGCGTCAAAAGAAAGCCAGAAGCGTACCCTTTGGCCAGTTACCGCTGGCAACGGACGTGTTCCCCAACTAGCTAGCTAATCCTAAATGGGACTACGGTCGCGCCTGGGCGGGCGGGGCATGTAACGCGAGAACAAGCCGTTGCATGCTGCCGAATCCAACCTGGATGAAGCCGCGGCTAGGAGTGTCAAGGTCAGCAGTAAGCGACATGACCACGGCAGTCATGAGCGGCATCAATGTCAGGCTAAGCAGTACTCGTCGCCGCGCGGATAAACCCGCGGCGAAGCACGTCATCATGGCAATCAGCGTGATCATAATCCAAACGCTCGGTGGAATGCGATTTTCCAGAGTGGCAACCTGCTTCTCGCTGGAGTCGATGGCCCCGTTCAATGATTGAACAAAGATCGAGGTGATCGGCGTCGGGGCTGCCTGTGACACGCCCGCGGTCGCCCCCCAAAGTTCGTTCTGCAATTCCCGGGTTCGTGCAAGTGCCGCTTCGACACTCGCAGCTTGCTCGCCGGCTTCAAGGTATGCAAGCCGAGAGTCCGCGTAATTCGTAATCAGGTGAACGATTTGCGTTTTATATGGTTCCGGCAATAATTGAGCACGCAACGCGGTTGTTCCAATGTCGTTGGCCTCATCGGTCAACAAGTGCTTCCGTTCGTCGTAGCGGGGCAGCGCCATGGCCAGCGTGAATCCGAGAAGTAAGCTGAGGAGCAAGACACAGGCATCGCGTGCTTCCTTTATCTGCTCGCGTAAGATTTCCTGCGTATCTAGTGCGCGGGCGCGAGCTATCCGAAATCCCGCTTCCACCATTAGCACCAACAGGGCAAAGATGGCGAAGAACAGCAATAAAGGTGAGAGAAACAGATCCGTCATTTGCTATACCACGAACCCAAAGGCGGTAGTCTTTCGCTCACGCTGAATATTTAAGACATTCTGGGTTCGATCAGCGGAGCCGATACCGAAATTGCTGTTGTTCTGGACAGGGACGCTAATCACGGGATTCTGAGTCGCGTTCTGGAGCTTTTGTGTTTCCTCCTCACCGGCCGAACTTTGCGCAGATACAGGAATAACGATAAAAAGGAGACTTACGAGTAACAGTGAGACTTTTTTGTACGACCCCAGATGGCGCATAACTCACCTCGCATAACGCTGATGTGAGTTGGGTGTCGCAGTCGCAAAGAATCCGAGGTACTGAGAAAGCGGAACTTCATTAAGCGCTTGCGGCGGCCCGGCGGATGCGTGCCGCCCATATCGGCAATTTAAGGGCTTCACGAACTTTCAAGAGAGCACTCTCCGGGTTCAGCGACCCGGATAGGTCTTGAGGATCCGCGGAAACGAATAAGGCCTGCATCTCAGGCCGATATGGCTGTAGCGTTCTCGCCAGGTTGTGGCCATCTAGTTCGGTGTCGGCAAGCAGGATGTTAATAGGTCTGGATTGACCTATTACGATATGCAACGCCTCTGCCTCGTTTTCAGCCTCAAAGACTTGGTAACCCTGGACCTCCAGACCGCGAGCCAGCGTCTGACGCAATCCGTCCTTTGCAGCGACAATAATGGAGGGGAGGCTTACCGGTTCTTCCGACGATTTCACTGTTGTGCAAGTGTGTCCAGCGCGCCGGATCGAACTAATAGAAGACCGCCCCTGCGGAGAAGACCACGCTAGTGCTGCCATAATTGCTAGGTCGCGCTGGAGAGCGGATTTTCCGAATTTTCAAAAAATATTTTTCAGGCGCGGCGGAAAACGGGCAGGGTCGTCCGACCTAATGATTAAGGCAGCGCATGGCATACTTTGAGAGCCGTGGCTGCTCGGAAGCCCTCTTCGTCGGATGCATGGACTCGCGCCAGTGCATTGTACGAAGCGTATCGCGATGGTATTTATCGCTTCCTTGTAGGCCAAGGACTCAAGCCGTCGGTGGCTCAGGAAGTAACACAGGATGTATTTCTGGAGTTGTTCGCTGCTCTTCAAAAGGGGACGCAGGTGAGCTCGGAACGTGGATGGTTGTACGCTGTGGCCGGTCGGGCCGTTGTCGATCACTGGCGGCATGAGCACCCCCGGTTGTGGGTAGAACTCGATTCGGATTTAAGCGCGGCGGCGAACATTCCGTTGCCCGAAGCTACTCCCGAGATCCAGGCGGCCCGTAAGGAGCGGCTTAGTCGCGTGGCAGCCGGCTTGCGAAGGCTTTCAAGGGAACACCGGTTGTGCGTTCAGCTTCGTATGCAGGGTCTGCGCTATCGAGAGATCGCGAGGATTTTAGGTGTCTCGACATCGACAGTCGCCGAGTGGCTGCTCTCCGCCATCGATCAATTAAAGGGAGGAGCCGGTGAATAATCACCTTTCGCGGAAACAGCTCCTCCTGCATTTGGATCGCGAACAGCCGAAGTCCGCGGCGCGGAAAACCTCGGAACATCTTCAGTTGTGTGCAGCTTGCACCCGTGAGTTGGATTGCCTGAAGGATGAGCTTGCCGCGATCGTCGACACGCAGGTCGAATTAATCGAGCCATTGCTCCCGTCGCCACCAGTGCCGTGGCCGGCTCTCGAACCTCGGCCCGGCAAATTGCCAAAGGCAACTGCGGTACCCCTCTGGCAAAGGCTCGTTCCATCTTTGGGATCGGCGTTGAAATGGCCGCTCGCTTACGGCGGCGCCGTACTCACTGTTGTTCTCATTGCGCTGCTTGTCTGGACTCCGGTGTCACAACTGTCCGCTCACGAAGTTATCCAGCGAGCGACGGTAGCGGACACACAACGCTTAGCAATTACACCGCGAGAGGTCGTCCGGCAGCGCGTACTTGTAAAGAAAACAGAGCGGCGTGCTCCGGGTACCCGCACAGGACAGCTTGAATCATGGAAATCGGCGAAATCCATTTTTTGGGACGCTGATGCAGACCCGCTGAATACCGACTTGCTGAATCGCTACAAAGCAAACGGGCTTGCCTTATATCTTCCCTTGTCTCCGCCAGCATTGGAATCATGGCTAAAGCTCGCGGGTTCCGAACCCAGCGCCTCCCGCGAGGCCGGAAAAATCGACATTCAAGTGGCATCCAATGCCCAAGGACGTGCACGTGGGCTGGAGGAGTTCAGCTTCCGAGTGGAACCTCGCGACTGGCATGTGGACGAGATGACGCTCTCTTTTGAAGACGCCATATTTCAAATCGATGAAGAGGACTCCTCGATTCTGAACCGCAGCGAAGTGCCTTCCGCTGTGTTGGCGCGTCTGGAGCCGCCGGAGTCAACGTATACCCCAACGCGCGCGCGGGCGTTATCTCGGGGTGTTTCTCCAGCCATCAACCTGAATGATCTCGAGATGGCAGTTCGCTATGATCTGCACCGTCTTAAAGCGGATCTTGGTGAAAACATCGAGATTACGCGGCGCCCTCCGGCCGAGTTGGTCGTAAACGCGTCGGGTGTTTCTGTGGATAGAAAGGAGCAACTGGCTGCAACGCTGGCGAACAAGCCGGGCGTCCATCTTGAACTTCAGGCGCCCGTTAGAACAGGGATTGCCGGCCCAGGTACCACCATCGCGAGGGCTTCTCAACCGGCCAGGCAACCGCCCGACCAGCGCCTTATAACCTTCTTTGGCGATGCCTCGGCGGAAGAAAATTACACGCGCTCAGTACTGCAGTCCAGCACGGATATCTTGGCACACCTCTATGCGTTGAAAGAGCTGGCCAACCGCTGGCCGCCCGGACAGGATGCGAATTTGTCAACTGCGGCCAAGGCCCAGCTCGCCGCGATGGTGCGCGACCATGCCCGTGACGTTGAGGCCGGAGTGTCCCAATTGAAACCGCAAGTGGATTTCTTTCTAAAGGGGTTCGGCCATCAGGTCGTGGGCGGCACCCCAGCAGTTCCCGGCATAACGTGGCAAACTGCTGAGGCATCTAGCCTTGCGGCGGCTCGAAGCGCTGATCACACCTTACGTTCTCTGCTCACCACATCCGAGACCCCGATGCCACTGGACGACGCGCTTCCGAAGCTCCAGCACAGCATGCAGGAACTGGAGGGATTTACTCGCGACCTTCTTGCATCGGTACCGTACCCACCGAACACTGCGCCGGCGATCCAAAAATTTTGAATCCATTGGGCCCCGCTGCGAATCAAGGATGCGCTAATACGCGCCTCCCATCGCCAACAAAATGTTCGACTGCGGAATGATCCCGTAAGGGTTAACGCGGGTCACAGAACCCTGGAGGCGCTTCATCAACTTGTCAAAGATGGGTAGCAGCTCGAAAAAACAAAGGCTGCCAGGTGAAGATTCGCATCAACGACAACAGATTGCGGTTGGATTACGTGTGGCATATGGACCCGATATTTACTCACCTGAAAAAGGCTCTCGCCTATCTGCTTAGTTTTACTTTGGTCGTGGCAACGAGCCCGGGCGGAGTTGCCTGGTCACAGACTCCACAAATCCCGCCAAGCGGCAGTTCTCCGCCAAGCCAGGCTTCTTCCTACACGGGACAAGGCGTGCCCCTGACTTCGGATGAGTTGGATTCGCTGGTCTCACCTATCGCTCTCTATCCGGATGCGTTGGTGGCGCAGATCATGAGTGCGGCCACTTTCCCCGACCAGATTGCCGTCGCTAATTACTGGTTGCAGCAGAACAAGAATCTGACCGGGAATGCCCTAATGCAAGCGGTCGACAAACAGTCCTGGGATCCAAGCGTAAAAGCCCTGACGCAGTTTCCGACCGTTTTGAACAACATGGCGCAGAGCCTTTCGTGGACCTCGCAGCTAGGAGAGGCCTATCACAATCAGCAGGCCGAGGTGATGTCGGCCGTTCAACACTTGCGTCAGCAGGCCCAGGCCGCTGGCAATCTGAAGACCACGCCCCAACAAACGGTGACTACGCAAGCGCAGAGCGGACAGCCGGTTATCGTCATCCAGCCATCAAACCCGCAGGTGGTTTACGTTCCGAGCTACAACCCCACCGTGGTTTACGGAACCACCTACAATCCTCCGGGATATAGCACGGCCGATCTGGTCGCAACGGGCCTGCTCTCCTTCGGAGCGGGAATCGCGGTCGGAGCCATGATGAGTGGCGGCTGTTGCGGCTGGGGATGGAGCAGTTGGAATTGCAATTGGCATGGCGGAGGCGTGTATTACCGCGGCGGCGCCTACTACGGGAACGCCGCCTGGCACGGCGGATACTACGGCACCAGCGGTGGTGCCTACGGACCATACGGCAGCGCGCACTATGGTGCTGGCTATAACCCCTCCACGGGGACCTATGCGCGCGGGGGGTCGGTTTCAACGCCCTACGGACGCACAGCAGCCGGCCAGGCCTACAACCCGCGCACGGGGACATACGCGCAAGGCGGTTCAGTGCAGAACGCTTATGGGAAAACAAGCGCTGGCCAAGCCTACAACCCTTCCACCGGGGCGTACGGCGCTACGCATCAGACTTCCAACGCCTACGGCAACTCCGGTAGTTCGGTTTATTCAAAGAACGGCCAAACCGCGTACACGCAGCATTATTCGAATGCCCGAGGAAGTGTCGGAACAGCCGAGACCTCAAACGGCAACAAATACGCGACGGCGAACGGCAATGCATACAGGAACACCGGAAGCGGCTGGCAGAAAGACTCGAACGGAACCTGGAACAATGTCCAGAAGCCCAGTTCCAGTTCTGATAGTGCACGCGGGTGGGGAAGCAATAGTAGCGGAAGATCTGCTGCGGACTCGCATAGTGGCGGATCGTCGGCGTTCAGTGGGTTTGGCAGCCACTCTGGCGATGAGGGCGGTGGCGGTTGGGGCTCGCGGGACTCGAGTTCGCGCGGCTGGGCCAGCCGCGGCGGTGGCGGCGGCTGGGGTGGTGGTGGGTCTCGAGGCGGAGGATTCCGCCGTTGACGAGTGAAGGATTTGGACTCATACGTGAGGAACCCGAGCCTTTGGAGGCGTAAAAATGTTCGACTTTGTTAGGAAATGCGCAAGTACTCCCTCGCGGCATCTCTTGTTGGCGTTAGGCATCGCCCTGCTGCTCCCACCCTCAGCTTGTAAGAAGCAGGAATCTGCAACCGCACAGACCGGGCCTGGAACATTCGCTTCGCCCCAGGACGCTGGCAAGGCACTCGCGGATGCCGCCAAATCACAAAATCAGGATGAGCTTCTGCGGATTTTCGGCCCCGGAACGGCCGACATCATCTCCACCGGCGATGCTGTCCAAGACAAGACGGCTCTAAGCGGATTCGCCCAGTCGTATCAGGTGATGCATCGCTGGCGGAAATTAAGCGACAGCAGCAACGTGTTACTTGTAGGCGCCGACAACCAGGCATTTCCGATCCCGCTCAATAAGAACAGCACCGGCCAGTGGTATTTCGACGCCGCGGCTGGTAGGGACGAGATCTTGTCGCGTCGCATAGGGCACAACGAGATCACCACCATCGGCGTCTGCTCAGCGCTCGTCGATGCCCAGTCTGAGTATTTCTCGCAGAAACATGGCGGCGTCAAACAGTACGCGCAGAAGTTCATCAGCGATCCCGGCCAGGAGAACGGCTTGTACTGGGCAGACGTAAGCAGTCAGCGGAAGAGCCCGCTCGGGCCGCTGGCCGCCTATGCAACCGCCGAAGGATACAAGGTTGATCCCAACCATCATCAGCCCTTTAACGGCTACTACTATCTAATGCTGAAGAAGCAGGGACCGAATGCGGTGCGCGGCGCGAAGAACTACATCATCAATGGAAAGATGACCGGCGGATTTGCAATCGTCGCCTATCCAGCCAAGTACGGCAATTCCGGTGTTATGACCTTCATGATCAATCAGGACGGTACGCTCCTGCAGAAAGATCTCGGAAGGACGACGGAACAAGTCGCTTCCACGATGACGGAGTTCAATCCCGACACGACATGGACAGTTGTTGAGGAGTGACAGTGGCCTGAAATCGCTTTGTCGGCCGGGGTCGTTCACCCACTCTCCTGAAGCCTCGAGGATTCAGTCAAGTCCAGAGTTTTACAGTATCGCCGCTATTGCTTGAAAACCAACGGAGGCCCACTGACGCGCTTCCCGTGGAGATCGACATTCACCTCGACGCGATTGGCAATCCTGATGAAGGGGATGCCGCTGTTCATCCCGTAGTCTTTGCGGTCAAAGGCCATTGTTCCCTTAATCTCACCTGAGCCTGTCCCCTTACCAGAAACCGTCAGTGTCAGCGTCTCGGACTTCGACACTCCGCGTATCGTGAAAGTTCCTGGTATCTCAAAGGTGTTTGAACCGGTCTGTACCACTTTCGTTGAATGGAACGTGATTAACGGATCCTGCTCGGCGTCGAAAAAGTCTTTGCTTTTCAGCTTGCCGTCCTTCATGCCGCTTCCGGTATTCACGCTCGCCGCCTGAACCTTGACGTCTAAAACGCCGGTCGTGACATCCGGAGACGTAAATGTCAGAGTCGCATCCCACTTGTCGAATTTACCGGCGATAGCCACAGAAGCCTTCACGGAGAACGTGACCGAGCTGTCTTCCTGCGTAATTTCGAAAGTAGGTGCTTGTGCCCGACATAGCGGCATCAGCACGGCGGATGCTACGAGGCCGAAAATAGCGATTCGCATAGTTACCGAGTGTGACCTGTTTTCCCAGCCGCTGTCAAATGAAAAACTGAGCGAACAAGCCTGTCTTCGGAGGCGAGCTCAGGCAGGCCGCGGTTAGCTCCACGCGCTTCAAATCCGTCCCACTAGAACTGGCAATGCCAAAAACGTCAATAGCCGGCCAAACCTACTTTCGTCAAGCCGGTCCGATAAGGTCATTGGCCGGGGATGAACGCCTGAAAATTTAATAGCTCCTAAGCGGCTGCAACCTCGTCAAACTAAGGGCGTGGTGCTGCGTCTTCGACCGTTTATTTCGAAAATTCGGGTCATGATCCGGGTCACAAAGCATCCGGGCACTCCTTGGCATGTACGATGCATCGGCGCCTGCTCCCTCGCTTACCTTCTTTCGCCGATTCAGATAATACCTAACTTCATCCCTGTCCTCGGTCAACTCGATGACATTCTCGTCTTGTGCATTGGCTTCAGACTCATGACCAATATGATTCCTGATACAGTGCTTCTCGACTGCGCTGGTGAATGGAATGAGGTCATCCATGATTAGCACTGAGAGCCTGTGTCAACCAAATCCGCCCGCGGAACGTGTGGACGAGCCGCCTCCCGGGATGCAATGGATCTATGGGGGCACTTTCCTGATGGGATCCGATCATCATTATCGGGAAGAAGGCCCTGCTCATCGCGTTCGAGTGGACGGTTTCTGGATTGACCAGTTTCCTGTCACGAACCTCGACTTTGCGCGTTTCGTGGCTGAGACCGGCTATGTGACCCTTGCGGAATTGGCGCCGGATCCGAACAAATATCCAGGTGCGCTTCCCGAAATGCTCCATCCAGGGTCCATTGTGTTCGTAAAGGCCAAAGAGCGTATCGATCTGGTTGACTGTTCCTGGTGGCAGTTCACGTTGGGCGCGGACTGGCGTCATCCTCTCGGCCCTGAAAGCTCAATCGCGGGAGCTGAAACACATCCGGTTGTTCATGTCGCCTACTGCGATGTGGAGGCTTACGCAAAATGGGCAGGAAAAGAGCTACCGACCGAAGCCGAGTGGGAGTTTGCCGCACGTGGCGGTCTGGATGGCGCGCCGTATGCCTGGGGTAACGAACTCTATCA
>JAFATG010000022.1 GCA_019244055.1 Acidobacteriaceae bacterium
ATGTGTTCTGCCGGATGGAAGCCGGGAGCCCGCTCGCCGTGGTCAGCACCCCCAACGTGTTCTCAATTGTCGGCAGCGGGAAGGGACCAGATCCCATTTCTGAGGACGAAGTTCAAGGAATTAGGCGAATGATTGAGTCCGGATCAGGACCAATGCCGTGGCCGTATGTTTTGCCGGGGCAGGAGGTTTGGGTCGAATCCGGCTCATTTAAGGGCCTCCGCGGGGTTATTGTTGATGCAAATGAGGGCAAGTGGCTTGTAGTCTCGGTCAATCTGCTCCAGCGCTCGGTCGCGGTGAAGCTAGATCGGGAGTCTCTATCCCTTAAAGTCAGTTTCAGAGCCGGCGGTACGCATAAGAAACCTGCTATCCGCGGGCAATTCCTGCGATGATCTTTGGCAGTACCCCGTGAGTGTATACCGGAATACACAGTCGCAACGATTTGCGCAAACTGCCTTTGACACTGACGCTTTGCACCATATTCGATTCGATATGGTGGCTGGAATTCAAATTGCTTTCCAGTCAGTGGAAAGACCACGTATCGGAAGTGGGCATTCCGCTGTTAGAGGGCGAAGCTATGCCTGTGGCCGTGTTTCTCCTCGGTCCGCACCAACCCCAGTCCGGATAATTGGCGGTCAGGAATGAAGGCTGAGAGCTGCGGGCAACGTCAAGTCTCACACGTGCGCTTTTCCTGAGAGTCGGCGAATGCCGCTTCGTGATGACCATGCAAGCGGCGAGCTAACTAATCACAGCTAAACACCCAAATCGTTTCACACTTAAGGAGATTATTCATGAGCTCGATAGATTCCGTCCTTGTTGCTTCTAAGGAGACTCCAACGGAAGCGCTAACAGATACAGTAAAGGCATATTTAAATAGCATCACTGATGATCTATTAGCGTCGCTTCCGGATGCCGATAGGCTTACTCCAAGCGAACGTCGCGGCATTATCGGTCGCTATGCCGCAGTGCTCGAAGGAAATTTCATCTACTGGATGACTGGTGCTTACTTGGCAGCGGGATCCGAGGAAGCCCGATCGATTATAACCGATAACCTGCTCGAGGAAGTGCGGGATTCCCATCCTGCAATGCTTCGAAGGTTTGTCATGGCGGCGAACGCCTTGCCGACCGAAGAGGATGTACTGGCTGTCGCTCCAAACCTCTTGGAGGTCCGCTTATTTATTGGCCGTCTCTCTGCCGCGCCGATTATGGCCATGATGGCTTTCTTCGAGAGCTTTATCCAGCGATTCATGCCCTATTTGGAGGACTTGGCCCGGAGGCAAGGCTCAACGGAGGACGAATACACTCAAGTTCACGGCGTATGCGATATCGGGCACTCCGAAGGGCTCTTTCAGGGCTTGGCGGCGGAGCTGGCTTTGACGCTCGATTCTCGCGAGCCAGCGGAATACCTGTATGAAGGAGTTCACTTGCTTAGATCGCTGCTCGAGACTACTTTCGACGGCCGGTCACGTGTAGCTGCTTAACCGTGATAGCGGGTTTTGAATGTCGATCAAAGGAACTGTGATCTCACAAGTTGAAGAGGTTCGCCGAAATTCCGGCAAACCTCTTCGGCCGCTCACAAACGATTTGGTTCTGTTAGAGTCTGGCCTTGACTCTCTCGGCCTTGCCGTTCTCGTTACTAGGCTTGAGGACATTTTGGGATATGATCCATTCACAGATTCAGATATCACCGTGCCACCCGTCACTCTCGGGGACTTCATCCACCTCTACGAAGTCGCCGGTAAATCGCATTACGTCGATAACGGACACACTGAGTAGGGCCGGCTGCTTAGACTGCCGTGCTATCCGGAGCGGCACGGCTTACGTGCGGCTTGCGGACGCGCTGTCCGGCTCAAACCTTAGCTGCCACCCTGCTGAGTTGTGTGGACGTTCGATTCTGCTCGCCACTAGTGATCAACTGGCTGCCGCCTTGGCGCTTATCAAACTGGACGGAATAGCTGACCGTGTTATCATTTGTCCTGCTGATACGGCTCCTGAATACTTTCCTTCATTGATTCGTAACGGCAGAGTAGATACTATCCTGTCCGACTATGATCTGCCTCACTATCGTGGTCTAACTGGTCTTTCGCGTATTAGCTGCGGCGCGACGGTTCTCCCAACAAGCGATCTACAAGTGGATCGCCGCCAGACCGAATGGGTGCTCCTAACTTCCGGCACGACAGGAGCACCCAAAATGATCGCTCACAACCTGGCCAGTCTTACAGCCCCTATAGGTATCCCGGCGCCGAATTGCACCAAGGCCGTATGGGGCACCTTCTACGACATTCGCCGGTACGGAGGGCTCCAGGTCTTTCTGCGTGCCGTAATAGGAGGCGGATCGCTGGTGCTGTCTGGCGTTTCCGAAAGTACGAGCGAATATCTGATGCGGTTGAGCGAACACAGCGTAACACACCTCTCGGGTACCCCTTCCCATTGGCGGCGTGCCTTGATGAGCCCGGAGGCCCGCCGGATAACACCGTCCTATGTTCGCCTATCTGGAGAGAGTGTCGACCAAGGCATTCTAAACACCTTGCATTCCTTTTATCCCAAAGCAGCAATGGCTCATGCCTTCGCTTCTACTGAAGCCGGTGTTGCCTTCGAAGTTACCGATGGGCTGGCCGGCTTTTCGCCCGTCACCTTAAACAACCATACTGGCGTGGAAATGAGGATCTGTAATGACTCACTTCGGATTCGATCCAACCGGACTGCGTCTCGCTATCTGGACGAGAAGGACGGGGCGCTTCGAGATGCCGAAGGGTTTGTTGACACCGGGGACATAGTTGAACTGCGAGGAGACCGCTACTACTTCCTAGGCCGCAGAAACGGAGTCATAAATGTTGGCGGATTGAAGGTCTACCCAGAAGAAGTCGAGGCCGTCGTAAACCGGCATCCCGCTGTGCGGATGTCAGTGGTGCGGCCGCGCCGAAATCCCGTCACAGGTTCGCTCGTTTCAGTAGATATATTGCTGCAAGAACCTTCGCAGCCGCAGCACCAGACCTCCGCGATCAAACTCGAGATTCTTGAAATCTGTCAGCAACATCTTGCGCGTCACAAAATTCCAGTGATCATCCGTTATGTAAATTCGGTGGAGCTTGCGGCCGCTGGCAAGCTGCTTCGTCACTATGCGTAATGTGATCGTAACGGGGGGAAGCCGCGGACTTGGTTTGGAAGTGGCCCGTAAGCTGGCCGCTGAAGGTTATCGTGCAGTCGCAGTAGCACGAAACATGAATGATGAATTAGCTTCCGTCATTGAACAAGCGGAACGCTCCCGGCCAGGATCTCTGTGTTTCGTACCCTTCGATCTTGCATGTGTTGAGACCATACCCGAACTAGTCAGGAATTTATGTAAGCAGTTCGGAACCATTTACGGCCTGGTAAATAATGCTGCTCTCGGTTTGGATGGTGCATTGGGTACAATGCCCAACTCAGACATTGAGAGGTTAATCCGCCTAAATACCCTCTCGCCTATCGTCCTGACTAAATATGTAGTTCGCCGGATGATGTCCGACGGTGGTGGGCGTATCGTGAACATAGCCTCTATTACGGCGTTCACCGGATACAGTGGTCTTTCCGTTTACGCCGCAACAAAGTCGTCGATGATTGGATTTACCCGCTCACTGGCCCGCGAGGTCGGTCGCTTAGGTATTAACGCGAATGCCGTTGCCCCCGGATTCATGAATACGGTGATGACGCGGGGCATGGATGAGGAGCAGCGGGAGAAGATCGCCCGCCGGAGTGCGCTGCGTCGTTTTCCGGCACTCGAAGAAGTAGCCGATGCAGTTGAATTCTTGCTAGGGGACAAATCAAAGAGCGTTACCGGCACGGTCCTCACAGTGGATGCCGGTACCACGGCGTAATTTACGCTTTAAAAATGCCGCTGACCTTAAGCGAATCGGATGTTCTCCGACCACCACGCCCAAGCGGTTTTTCCAGCGCCAAAGCCTGGATGCGCGCACTTGAACTCACCGCACCTATCACAAGAAATCCAGAGCGGCTGTTTTCGTCGGTGATCGAACAGTGGGCGGAAGCAACCCCAGACGCGCCAGCGCTCCTGTCTGACGGCGAGTGCATGACTTATTGTTCGCTCTCAGAGCGTTGTAACCAATGCGCTCGCTGGGCTTTGCAATATCGCCTCGGAAAGGGAGACACCGTCTGCCTTATCATGCCAAGCCGGCCGGAATACATGGCGATCTGGCTCGGCATCGTCCGTACTGGCTGTGTCGTGGCGCTGGTAAACACAAACGTTACTGGCCGCTCTCTCGCTCACAGCCTGAACATTGTTTCCGCCAGGCACATCATTGTGGCGCCGGAACTGGTCGATCAATTGAGATCTGCGCTGCCGCATGTTGTCCACAATGCAAGAGTTTGGGTTCACGGTAGCAGTTGTTCCGAATTCGATCGTTGTGATGTTGCCATTGACCACCAGTCGACGGAAAGCCTCGGTGACGTTGAACGGCCGAACGTAACCATCGAAGATCTCGCGCTTCATATCTATACCTCCGGGACTACCGGATTACCGAAGGCTGCGAATGTTAGCCATGCCAGGCTGATGCAGTGGAGCCATTGGTTCGCCGGCATGATGAACACTGACCTGGGCGATCGCTTGTATAACTGCTTGCCCATGTATCACAGTGTGGGTGGGGTCGTCGCCATAGGCGCCGTTCTAGCTCGCGGTGGCTCAGTCGTCATCCGCGACCGCTTTTCTGCGAGTCAATTTTGGAACGACATAGTCGGCTGGGAGTGCACGCTGTTTCAATACATTGGCGAGTTGTGTCGATACCTCTTGCACAGCGAAGAAAATCCTACTGAAACGAAACACCGGATCAGAATGTGCTGCGGTAACGGGCTGAGACTCGATATTTGGAACAGCTTTAAGACGCGTTTCCGTATTCCCCACATTCTAGAGTTCTATGCCGCGACTGAAGGCAATGTCTCAATGTTCAATGTCGAAGGCAAGCCCGGCGCGATCGGCCGGATTCCCCCCTTTCTGGCGCATCGATTCCCTGCAACGCTCGTGCGTTTTAATCACGAGAAGGAAGAGCCTCTCCGAAATAAGGACGGGTTCTGCGTTCGGACGGCGGCGAACGAAACCGGTGAAGCGATCGGCCGGATTTCCGACGATCAATCAAATCCGGGCAGCCGGTTTGAGGGCTACACGAAGAGCGAGGAAACCGAAAGAAAGATATTGCGAAATGTGTTCGAGCCAGGTGACGCCTGGTTTCGAACTGGAGACCTGATGCGAACCGATGAACAGGGTTACTGTTATTTTGTCGATCGCATAGGCGATACGTTTCGATGGAAGGGCGAAAATGTTTCCACGACGGAGGTCTCAGAAGCGATCTGCAAGTTTCCCGGCATCCGACAATGTCACGTTTACGGGGTTCAAGTTCCTGGTGTAGAAGGCCGAGCCGGCATGGCCGCCATTGCCTCGGACGAGAACTTTGATTTTGCAGGTTTCCGGACTCACCTGCACAATTACCTTCCCGGCTATGCGCATCCGGTCTTCCTCCGCATATGCAGCGACTTAGAGGTGACAGGTACGTTCAAGTACACGAAGAGCAACGTGGTTCGTGAAGGATACAATCCCGCTACCGCGGGTGGCGATGCCATCTATTTCAACGATCGGCACGTCGGCGCCTTCGTTCGGCTTGATACCGAGCTGTACGATCGCTTCCAAAGTGGACGAGTGCGCTTATGACAATGGCACCAACCTTGGTGGACGGGGACGTGGGTTGCATTCGCATCGGCTTAGTAAACAACATGCCCGATTCCGCCCTGGAAGCGACTGAACGGCAGTTCCAAACTTTGCTTTCCGAAGCAGCGGAAGGAATGAGCGTACAACTAGCGTTTCTTGCGATTCCACAAGTCCCGCGATCTTTAGAGACCAAGCGCCGGATCGACAGCTTGTATTTGAGCATCGACGCACTGTGGGACCAGGACGTCGATGGTTTGATCGTGAGCGGTGCGGAGCCGGTTGCCCCCAACCTTATGGATGAGCCATTCTGGGAAAGTTTGGCACAACTAGTTGATTGGGCACAGCACAATACTTATTCGTCAGTGTGGAGTTGCTTGGCCGCACAAGCAGCAGTGCTGCACATCGATGGCATTCCACGGCGTCGACTGGGCGACAAGCTCTTCGGAGTTTTCGAGTGCGCAAACATATCCGAACATCATCTGACGTCCGGTAGTCCGGACTCTTTTGGGATGCCACATTCAAGATGGAACGACATTCCGGAAAATGAATTGTCCGCGTGCGGTTATGGCGTCCTCACCCGCTTGAAAAACGGGCTTGTCGACACGTTTGTGAAGAAATGTAAGAGTTTGTTTGTGTTTTGCCAAGGCCATCCCGAATATGAACCTGCGTCCTTGCTGCTTGAATATCGAAGAGACATCCGACGCTACCTCCGTGGAGAGAGAGAGACGTATCCTTCTATGCCAGAAGGCTATTTCGACCAACATGCAGCCGCTACTTTGTCTGAATTGCGGGTCCAGGCATTCGCCAATCGCTCGGAGCAATGTCTTTCGAATTTCTCCGCACCATTGCAACCGGCCAGGATCAGGAGCACATGGCGTCCCCAGGCTGTCCGATTTTATCGGAACTGGCTGCACTACCTTTCGGAGCGGAAGGCGATGAGGGCGCACACTCGGCCAAGGCGAGCGGCGGCGGAATACAGCTTCAAGAGTTCCGCGGCTGCTGCATCTGCAGTCTAGGCCAATGGGGAAATTCGGATGAACCAAGAGGTTGGCAGGCGCTTTGAGCTGCAACCCATCCTGCAGTCCACACTGCCAGAAGTCGCGGGGTTCATACACAGATGGGACGGTGGTGGGGTGGAAGGTTCGACGGCTCAATTAACTGCCGGCGAAAATATGGGCAGCATCGAACGACGTTTGAGATGGCTGCTAACCGAGAATCCGGTGGCGAGCACCAGCCACGAAATCTGGGGCTATTGTGTGCGCGACCACCTCGGAGTTATAAGGGGTCTCGACCTTTTTTACCCCGTCGCGTTCCTGTGCTGGGACAAACGGCTTCTCGGGTTATGTTCCGGAACATTTCGTGTGGAACCTCCTGCCCGTTCCTTGGGATTTTATCTGTTCAAGAAATGCTTGAACACACCTGGGTATTCCTTCTATTTCGCTTCCTCGTGCAACGCTAATTCAAGCGAACTGTGGAGGCGGATCGGCGCTCGGCCTGTTCCAAGATCTGAAACGGAGTTCATGGTTCCGTTACGAGTTGACGCTGTACTGGCTGCGTACGTTGGTCTTAAGACTTCAAGTAAGGTTGCAGCCAGAATCGCCCGCACATGCGGCCGAACTGCGAATCCGATCTTCCAGCTTCTCAGGCGAGGATCGGTAAAGCTCACTGTAGAGCCATGTCAGGATTGGGAAAAGCTCTCCGAACTCTCGTATCGCCACCGTTCCCCAGACCACGTTGCGAGTGACAGGTCGCCAGCACTCTTGCGCTGGCGATACGGCCCGGGTTCACCCTTGCACCCTAGCAATGTTTTCTTGTTCCGCGATGCGCTGGGAAACGAAGGCTGGTTCTCCTTGGGTTACTTGACGCGAGGGCAAAGAGGACAGTTCCGGGCATCTGTATTGCTCGACTTGGTTTGGCCGCGCAAAGAGATAACTTTCCGAGACATCTTTCAACAGGTGCTTCGGATGGTCAGCAACACGGATGCAGTTTCGTTTCAGTGGCAGCCTGGGCTCGACTATAGACAACTCGGCCACTTCCTGATTCGCCGCAAACTAAAGGCGCCCCTGGCGTTCGTGAGAATACCAAAAGGAGGGCCACAGATTCCACTCGATTCATTAGACTGCGATCCTAGTGACTTTATCGCATGGGCGTTTTAGTGCAAACACGCGCGGCGTGTGAAGAAGAGCATTTCGAAATCGCGGCATTGCACGAAGTGCAGAGAGCCGCTGCCGAAATCGAGGGCCTGATCGAGAACGGGCCGATCGTTCCGACGGTCACGCCAGAAGAAATTCGTGGATATCTTAGATCGCGGTATGACTTTGCCACTCCGGTCCCGCTTGACGCTGTTATGGGTGACGTGCAGCAGATGCTGCGTAAGTGGCAGGTCCATGTTACACATCCGCGTTACTTTGGTCTCTTCAATCCTAGTGTCACAGTTGCATCTGTTGTTGCCGACTTACTTGCGGCAATGTACAATCCACAATTGGCGACTTGGCGTACTTCGCCGGCAGCAAATGAGATTGAACGGCACACCCTTGCTTGGTTGGCGGGCAAGTTCGGCCTGCCCGACGAGACTGTTTCGAATTTTACAAGTGGCGGGCAGGAGTCGAATCTCTCCGCCGTTGTCGTCGCTCTCGCGCATGCGTTTCCGGAGCTTGGCGAATGTGGCCTGCACGGACTAGCTAAATCTCCAGTTATTTATGTGACTGGCGGAGCACATCATGGGTTCGTGAAAATTGCTCGTATGACCGGATTGGGACGCGCCGCTCTGCGAACGGTCTCGATGGGCGAAGACCTAAAGATGGAGCTCGCGGATCTTGCTAAAAAAGTCGCCGAGGACAGGAATTCGGGTTTGGCCCCCCTGATGGTAATTGCAACTGCGGGAAGCACCGCAGCGGGAGTGATCGATCCTTTGCCCGACTTAGCGCGCTTCTGCCGGGAGGAAAACCTATGGTTTCACGTCGATGCCGCATGGGGCGGGGCCGCAGTCATTTCGCCCGGTCTTAGAGGACATCTTGCGGGTATCAGCGAGGCCGACTCCATCACCTGCGACGCTCACAAGTGGTTTTCCGTTCCAATGGGGGCTGGGATGTTCTTCTGCCGTCATCCCAATGCGGTTTTGAGCGCCTTTGAGTCTGAGGTCGCGTTTATGCCGGGGAAAACCAGTTCGGTTCTCGATCCCTACACCTCAACTACTCAATGGTCGCGCCGGTTCATCGGACTGAAGCTGTTCCTCGCCTTAGCGGAGCGCGGCGAGGCGGGTTACGCGCAACTGATCGAGCAGCAGACCCGCATGGGAGATGTGTTGCGAAGATCGCTCGAACGGAGTGGCTGGCGTATCGTGAACAGAACGCCGCTCCCGCTAGTCTGTTTTACTCGCAATGGCCTCGTCGCCTCTAAGTTCCTCAGTGAGCTCTACAAACGCCAGATTGCCTGGATGTCCGAAGTCCAACTCGGCAGCGGCGAGCCTGTTCTACGGGCCTGCGTTACGAGTATTCGCACGACCGAAACCGATATCGAATGGGTTGTCCGTGAGATGAGCCGTATCCCCGGGGGAGAAAGCTAGTTTTCATGAAAGCCGAAAGTTTGGCCATTCACGCCGGCTATGAGGATGACCCCACGACGCACTCTGTGGCTGTACCCATCTATCAAACGGCTGCGTACTCATTTGACAGTGCCGATCATGCAGCGGCCTTGTTCAATCTCGAATGTGAGGGCTTCCGTTATAGCAGGATCAGCAATCCGACCGTTGCTGTTTTGGAGCGTCGAATCGCAGCGCTTGAGGCTGGCGTCGAAGCTCTGTGTGTGAGTACGGGACAAGCAGCGGTCAACTATGCAATCCTCAACTTGACTCGGCTAGGTACGAACATCATCTCGGTCCCCCAGCTCTACGGCACGACGCAAACTCTTTTCGCTCATGTACTACCAAGTCAGGGAGTTACCGTCCGGTTCGCGGAATCCGATCAGCCCTGCGCAATAGAAAGGCTGATTGATGATCGCACACGGGGAATTTTTTGTGAGAGCGTAGGCAATCCGGCCGGTAACGTCTGCGACATTGAAGGACTTGCTCGCGTTGCCCACAAGCATGGTGTCCCGCTGGTAGTTGACAACACCGTCGCAACGCCCATTCTAATGCGCCCAATAGAATTTGGCGCCGACGTTGTGGTGCATTCTTTAACCAAGTTCATAGGCGGCCACGGGACAACTCTGGGAGGCGCGATTGTGGACAGTTGCCGCTTTCCGTGGAGGGAAAACGCGCAACGCTTTCCTATGTTCAGTGAGCCGGATGCGTCCTATCACAATTTGGTTTATTCCGAACGTTTCGGGGATGCGGCTTATATTGGGCGCTGTCGGGCTGTGTACCAACGGACAACTGGGTCTGTATTGTCACCCCTGAGTGCCTTTTTGCTGCTGCAAGGTGTCGAGACGATTGCTTTGAGGGTTGAGCGTCACGTTGCAAACGGCAAAGCGGTGGCCGAATTCCTGTCCGCTCATCCCGGCATAGAATGGGTGAACTATGCTGGGTTCCGCGAAAATCCGAATTACGATCGCGCGCAAAAGTATCTCGGCGGACGTGCCTCCTCTTTGATGACATTTGGGGTAAAAGGAGGGTTCGAAGGAGGCAAAAAATTTTATGATGCACTCAAGTTGATCAAACGCCTCGTGAATATTGGAGATGCGAAGTCCCTGGCTTGTCATCCGGCGTCTACAACCCACCGGCAGATGTCTGCTGAGGAGCAACTTCAGGCTGGAGTAACACCGGAAACGATGCGCCTAAGCGTCGGTATCGAGCACGTGGAAGATATTATTGCCGACCTCGATCAAGCACTGGCTGCGGCGTGTCTGTGAGAGTGACCGAATCTAACAAGGTCGACGTCATGAGTTCCCATACTCAACTCTTTATTGATGGGAGTTGGAGAGACAGCTCTAGTAATGCAACTCTAACGGTCCTTAACCCATCCACTGAGCAAGCAATCGGCACAGTTTCTCGTGCAGAGCGTTCAGATCTTGACCTTGCGCTCGATGCGGCACAAAGGGGCTTTTTTGCTTGGCGAGAAATATCTGCTTTTGAGCGGTCCAAGATCATGCGCACGGCAGCAGACCTCATTCGTTCAAGGGCGGACACAATCGCACGCACTCTGACTGTTGAGCAAGGCAAGCCCTTAGCTGAAGCTAGGGCGGAAACTCTGAACGGCGCGGATATCATCGATTGGTTTGCCGAAGAATGTCGCCGCACCTATGGCCGAGTCATTCCCCCGCGCGTCCACGGCATTTATCAGCTGGTAATCAGGGAGCCCGTCGGTCCCGTAGCAGCCTTCTCGCCTTGGAACTTTCCTATTAACCAAGCCGTGCGTAAGATCGCCATCGCACTTGCTGCGGGCTGCTCGGTCATTCTGAAAGGGCCAGAGGAGACACCTGGCCCCTGTGCAGAACTCGTTCGCGCCTTCGACGATGCTGGCGTGGTCCGCGGAGCCGTAAACCTCGTTTTCGGCGTTCCAGCAGAAATATCCGACTACCTGATCGCGCATCCCACTGTACGCAAAATATCCTTCACGGGTTCAACCGCGGTCGGTAAGCGCTTGGCGGCGCTTGCCGGTATGCACATGAAACGGATCACGATGGAGCTTGGCGGTCACGCGCCGGTGATCATTTTTGATGATGCCGATATCGATATCGCAGCGAAGGTGATGGCTGCCAGCAAGTATCGTAACGCCGGCCAGGTTTGTATTGCGCCCACGCGATTTCTCGTTCAAGAAAAGGTATACGATTTGTTCCTTGAGAAATTCGTAACAGCAAGCAATGGAATCCGTGTGGGCGACGGTCTCCAACCCGGCACTACTATGGGACCGCTTGCGCACGAAAGGCGGTTGCAAGCGGTTGAGAACTTCGTTGATGACGCAGTCGAACATGGAGCGGAGATCGAGACTGGCGGCAACCGTATCGGGAGCAACGGCTATTACTTTAGTCCGACAGTCCTCACCCACACGTCTCAAAATAGCCGGGTGATGAACGATGAGCCGTTCGGGCCCGTCGCGGTGATGATTCCGTTCTCCGACTTCGATGGCGCTGTCGCTGAAGCGAATCGCCTCCCTTATGGTCTCGCGGCCTACGCTTGGACTAAGTCTGCCAAGACGGCCAACCTTGTTGGAGCGGCTGTCGAGAGTGGTATGGTCTCTATCAATCACGTAGCTCTGGCCATGCCAGAGGTGCCTTTTGGCGGCATCAAGGATTCAGGATACGGATCCGAAGGTGGATCCGAGGCAATCGAGGCTTATCTAAATAGTAAGTTTGTCACGCAAGCAGGGCTCTGACGTCGACCTGGCTGGTATCTGCTCAATTCGTGAGCAGCATGATGCTGGAAATCTAATGTTTTCTGTTTTGGGCCCACACAGCAACTCCATACAAAGGAGGATGAGAAATGAAAAACATACTTGTGAATGGAGCCGGCGGCTTCATCGGCAGCCATATGGTAAAGCGGCTTAAACGCGAAGGACACTGGGTCCGCGGTGTTGATGTGAACTTCCCCGCGTTCTCGCTTACGGCAGCAGATGAGTTCGTCTTAGGCGACCTGCGCGACCAGCAGTTGGCAGCGAAAGTGGTTCGCGACATCGACGAAGTGTACCAGCTCGCCGGTGATCTGAGCGGCGCCGGATGTGCTTTTACAGCGGAACACGATGCCTACGCCACCCATAACTCGGCCATGATTAACCTGAACACCCTCGAATATGGGCGCAAAGCTGGAATTCGGAAATTCTTCTATTCGTCTTGCGCGTGCATTTACCCTGAATACAATCAACGCGATCCTGAGAACCTGAAGTGTTCCGACGAACCCCCTTATCTTGTAGTCCCTAACAGCGACTACAGCTTGGAAACACTCTTCATTGAACGTCTATATTTCGCATACCAACGCGACTACGGTGTTGAGGTCCGTATTGCCCACCTTCACAATATATTCGGGCCCGAAGGAACCTGGACGGGAAGACGCGCCAAGGCGCCAGCCGCCTTGTGCCGCAAAGTCGCAGAAACTCCTGATGGCGGCGAAATCGAGGTCTGGAGCGATGCTCGCCAGACCAGCTCATTCTTATACATCGATAGCTGCATCGAAGCGGTTCGGCGGCTCATGGATTCCAGCTTTCCTGGACCCGTAAACATCCGTTCAGAGGAAACGGTTACTATCAGTGCAGTTGCTGAAGCAATTATGGACATCGCGCATAAGAGAATTAGAATTCGGCACATTCCAGGACCTGCCGCTCTTTCTGGCAGGAATTCTGACGATAATCTCATTCGGCAACAACTAGGCTGGGCTCCAGATCGGCCATTGCGAGAGGGGCTCGAGAAGACGTACACCTGGGTCGCCAAACAGGTCAGCGTATCTGAACCCCATACTGGCCGGCGATTAGGTTCGGCCATTGCAGTCGCGTGAGGTTCACGCCGGAGCTTCGCCGCGCACTCCCGGCAGCATGGAAGGACCAGACAGAGCGCATCTACACCGGGCTGGGCAAAGCTCGCGAGTCTATTCCCTAAAGCTCTCAATGAACGCTGAAGCGGTACCAAACGGCTATCCACCATCGTAATCGGTGTCCCATGGATTAGGGGCCGCCAAATACAAAGATAAGAGGCAATAAGTCGAAATGTCGTATGTCTCGTCCGAAGTAAAATTATTTAACTTGCAGACTAACAAGGAGGCGCTTATAATGACGCACTAAGGAAGTTCTCTAATGGGGACGAAATTGGGATAGAGATAAAAGGGGAAACTATGCGAAAGGTAATTGCGTTATTGCTGTTAGGAATGGGCGCGGGCTTTCTCGCCTCCGCCAAGGACAAGGGTCACCATTGGGGTAAAGACAAAGACCCCCGCGGCCACGTCACGGGCCACGTCACGCCTGAGATCAGTATGAGTTCAGCCGGGAGCGCCCTAGCTCTGTTGAGTGGCGGCTTGCTCGTATTGCGCGGCCGTCGAAAAAAATAACTCCCACACACCCTGCAGCGCAAAATAGCACCACTGTCGCCTTGCGTCATCGCAGGACTGATGTCGAAGACCGCCTACTGTTTCACTACATCCGCCAAACAAGAATCCCGACAATTATTTCGCTCGGCTTGGTCACATCACCCACTGTTCCTCAGAATCATGTTCGTGGGTGTTGTGCTCGCTCTCGAGATGATATTGACGGAACACTTGGATGGGTGCCGCTCTCCGCTGGGCGGCCTGGCCGGGATTGTGTCCGGATGGCATTCGCGAGTTGCTAGCCTTGGCCCTGTTTTCGCGATTGCCTTCTGGGCCCTTGCCGCCCTGAAACATCGTAAGGAGCTGCTACCCGTCTCCAACGGACTATTGGAGTGTCCGGTTCGCTGGCCGCTGGTAGCTGCCCATTTTTTCGCTATCGGCGCTTACGCCTGTTGTTCGCTGTTTTTGTGCAGTGAAGGACTAAACGCCGCCGGTATCTGTACTCTGGCAGTCGCGCGCCCAGTCACGGCGGTTTGTGCGGTCCTTTTAATTGCCGTCGCAATTATCCCTGTAAATGCCTGGATAGCCCTTCTCCATTCGACTGGCTATGTCTGGATCTACTCACTGGTAGTGGCGATCCTGACTGGTGTAGCTCGCTCGGATAGCGGGTTGCTGTGGGATGTGAGCGACCGCCTGTCGGCAGAACTCACCAATGGCACGCTGCTCATTGTGAGCAAGCTGCTTCACTTATTAGTGCCACGGGTCATTACAGACCCGGCACAGATGCTCATTGGTACGCCAGATTTTTGTGTGAAAATCGCGCCAGCGTGCTCTGGTCTCGAAGGGATGGCGCTGATGCTGATTTTTGGAATAGCTTGGCTCAGCCTATTCAGGCGCGAGTACGCCTTTCCGCAAGCCCTGCTTATTCTGCCTGTCGGTATTCTGGCCATGTTCCTGGTCAACGCGGGTAGAATCGCGGCACTCATCTTCATTGGAACTGCGGGCGCCGAGCAGATTGCTCTCGGAGGATTCCACTCTCACGCGGGGTGGATCGGTTTCAATGTTCTCGCTCTTGTCTTTTCTGCAGCATCAAGTCGGTTGCCGTGGGTCGGTGCAAATCGAACCGAAATAGCCCAAACGTCGACAGTTTGCAGTGAAAACGCCACGGCAGCCTACTTGCTCCCGTTCTTAGCGATCCTCGCGGCTGGTATGATCTCGCGGGCAATCTCCGCGGACTTCGAATGGCTGTATCCGCTGCGGTTCACGGCCGTTCTGGTTGTCTTGTGGTTTTTTCGGCGTACATATGAAGCTCTGGACTGGACCTTTGGATGGTTTGGGCTGATGGTCGGCGTTGTTGCATTCTGCGTATGGATGGGATTGACTGCAAGTTCTGGTGGCCAGGCTCACATTCCTGCAGCATTGGCAGCAGCATCTGGATTGCGCCGGGGCACCTGGATCGTGCTTCGAATAGCGGCGGTCGTAATCACCTGTCCCATTGCAGAGGAACTGGCCTTTAGGGGATATTTCATCCGCCGGTTCATCTCACGAGATTTCGAATTGGTCAGCAGCACGAATTTCACTTGGGTCGGTTTACTGCTATCATCTCTTGCCTTCGGTGTTCTCCACGGACGACAGTGGCTGCCGGGTATCGTTGTGGGTCTGCTTTATGCGATAGCACTAGTCCGGAAGGGCAGAATCGGGGATGCCGTTGCTGCGCACGCAACAACTAACGCTCTGCTGGCCGGCTACATTCTGTTCTTCCAGAGATATGATTTGTGGTAGATTTCCTGCGCATAAGCCTAGGAGAAAGCAAAAACAAGACTGGGATTTCAGTTATTCTTTAAGAACTTTGCAGCAGAAATCTGAATGCGTGCAAAGTATGGCAAGTCTGGTGCGGGTCGCTGAGTCCTACTCGTAACGGGTCGCGGCGTGTTTCCAAGGGAGGTGCAATGGTCCTAGCCTCGGAGACACGCCGCTTTTGTTTTTTCGCAGCAACAGTCTTTCGCGAATACCGTGGGGCGTTCAAAGCCGGGACTTGGGGTTCCCTGGCTTCGAGATAAAGGTAGAAATTTTGGGATTTTGGATATTAAGCCCCACGTCGCCAGCCGGCCACCCAATTGAACCGCACGGGAAACCCGACGGGGCGACAAGGCTGACACGCATCGCTACAACACCGGGCATATCAGAGAATACTGGTCCGACACTTCTGGTCCTTAGAGGAGCGACAAACCGCTAAGCGCAGCGTGACCTGGCAGGAACAAGCAAGCGGCCTTCACGGAAAATTTAAAGTCTTAGAAGCTGCGGACTCCGAAGTGAAGGTGGGCTAGCTCGCATTCTAAACCTGGGACGCTGTTATCAGTTGTTGTCTCCTCGAGAGAGCGGAGCTGTGGGCTTGGGTCGAGCTGGATGACCATTTTTAAGGGCGCAATTTGCCGGCCTAGTTTCGGGCTCGGATGCATCACAGCCTTGAATCTTGGCCGTTCACTTGCTTTCACTGAGTAGTCGGTCGCAAGCAGGAAAAGTGAGAGAGGTATTTGCGCCGTTACAGGGCGGAGCTATGTCCCTTATGTCGCGGCTGCTCAGTGTCCGGGACAGCAACATGAATACCAGAAAATGGATATCTGGCCCGTTCAGAGGTCGGAGTGCCGCTTGGTCAAGAATGGACTACCGGGTGACAATAAGGCGAGTTGTCATTGCCTGCCTGGCATTAGTCTTGGGGGGATTCGTATCGCGCGCGCAGCAGGCCTCCGGTCAGGCAGTGGCAAATCCGATGGTCTCCACGACAACTAAGCCGAACTTAACAAACGACGGGGTAGCCAAAAACAAGCCACAGATTGGTTCTGGTTATATCCTCGGACCTGGTGATCAAATCACGATTCATGTGGTCAGTCTTGAGGAAATCAGTGACAAACCGATCTCGATTGACCTGAGTGGATCCATCCACCTTCCTATGGTCGGCCAAATACCGGTTTCTGGGCTCACGATTGAACAAGTTGGGTCTGAAATAGCCAAGCGCCTGGAAACCTACGTTAAGCATCCCGATGTTTCTGTCACGATCACCGAGTTTCGCAGCCAGCCCGTTTCGGTAATTGGAGCCGTGAAGAATCCTGGAGTTCAGCAGGTGCAAGGCCGAAAAACGCTTCTGGAAATGCTCTCGCTGGCGGGAGGCGTTGATACCATCACTGCTGGATCAAGCCTTAAAATCATCAGGCGGCTAGAATGGGGTCCGATTCCATTGCCAAACGCGAAGAATGATCCGACGAATCAGTTCAGCATCGCTCAAGTAAACATCAAATCGCTCCTCGAAGCCTCAAAACCCGAAGAAAACATTCCTGTTCAGCCGTACGATGTCATTTCGGTGCCTCGCGGCGAGACGATTTATGTAATTGGCGAAGTTCTAAAGCCGGGCGGTTTCGTTTTGAACGACGCTGAGCAGGTCACAGTTCTGCAGGCACTGTCGATGGCTGGTGGCGCCGATAAGATGGCCCAGCCCCAACACGCCAGGCTTCTGCGCCGAGTTCCTGGAGCAGCATCCAGAACCGAAATCCCGATTAAGCTCAACGAAATCCTCGACGGAAAAACTGCGGATGTTCGAATGCAAGCCGAGGACATCCTGTTTGTCCCGAATAGCGTCCCGAAGAGGGCTGCGGTGCGGGCCATCGAAACTGCTATCCAACTCGGTGGTCTGGCGGTACTCCGGCCGTAAGCTCAACGAATCTCTATGACACCAACCGAGCAGGAAGAACACATCTCTAGCTCATCTTCCATCGCGTCTCGAAGACAGTTTCCCCCAAGAACTGTTCTAGGAACGCCGTTAACACCGAAAACGATACTTGCGACACTGAAGCTAACCGCATAAGTGGCCATCGATATTCAGGAAACAAACTTACAGCGGGTAATGGTTTGCACATCCCCCGAGAGGATCGCATCGTTGCCTAACTCTACGAGGTCCTATTTGGAGGCCCTGATCATCCGGTTTTGTGCACAGGAGGACCTTTCTACTAACGATCCATATGACATCTGGAAGACATCTCTCGGCTTTCGTGTTAAGAAGTTATACAATTCTAGACCCCGAGTCGGAGTATATCCAGCAGGCGTGTTGGCGCTTTTCGATACTGCGATCAACAACAGACTTCGACTCGGTTACAGGAGATCGGAGTATCCGATCGTACGAGCTCTAGCCACCCTGTGCCTACTAAATTTATACGACAAAAGCCATCATGCAGAACTGTCGAAGTATGCACAGCAACATATACGATGGTTGCTGGCAAATAATTCTACGGGCTATCACGGGTTGTGCTGGGGTTTAGGAGTTGCGAACGCGGTGAGCAAAGGTCTGGTCTATAGCCCATCTACTCCATACTCGACCATGACACCGTACGCTTTGGAGGCTCTCGTCAGGGCTTCCGTCCTGTTCAAGCACGCTTACCTGGAGCACGCCATCACGAATATATTTCATTTTTTTGAAGAAGATATCGAGGTTATGGAGCAAGATGAAGAGGCATTAGCAACGTCGTACACACCATGTCGGGATCGAACCGTAGTAAATGCTGTCTCATACACAATGTACTCGTATGCCCTGCTTCTGGTATATCTAGCAAGCCAGGAGCGCTCTCGGATTGAAGCAAAAGTGAGGAAACTTTACGCCTATGTCCAGCGTAGCCAGCGCGCTGACGGGTCCTGGTTCTATTCACCCCACGGTCGATCGTTTATTGACTGCTTTCATTCTTGCATCGTTCTGAAAAATGTACTGAAGACTAACAAAATCATCAGGCTTAATGGATCAGAGCGCCTCGTTTCTTCAGGATACGAGTATGTGAAAAGGGCGTTCTTTGATAAACGCCATTGTCTGTTCAGACGATTCTCCGTTAGTAATAAGCCAAGTCTGGCCCGGTTCGACCTGTACGATAACGCTGAAGTATTGAATCTCGCGTTTCTGCTTGGAGACCGTGAGTTGTTTCAAAGCTTATTGACTTCTGTCATCCAACACTTCTGCAGGGGTCTCGATGTCTATTCTCAGATCGATCTCATAGGCGCCCTAAGGAACAAAAATACGCTGCGGTGGGCAGTCATGCCGTTTCTCTACGCAGCATCGCAATGCTGCTGACGAACCGCGGATCATGGGCCAAGGCACGTATTGAGCAATAAAGGTAAGCTCGATAAACCGCGGCAACGCCGGATAGCGCACTCCGCGGACGCGACAGGGATTCGGTAATGCAATCGATCGACAGTTGGCCATGTCAAGCAGATTTACGGCAAGGTGCTGCTGAAGCGCCTGTAGTCGATTCCGCTCTTCGACAAGGCCTTGTGCGGGTTCTGCTCACTACACCATCGATGACCGGACGTGGCGGAGTTTCGCAATACTGGCGTATTCTTAAATCGCACTGGAGGGATGACGTCCAATATTTAGCAATCGGATCACGTACGGATGAGCGTCAATTTGTCACACCATTACGACTTCTCAACGATTGGTGGCGATTCGCGCGTACGCTTAGAGGCGGCGATTTCGATATAGTCCACGTGAACCCCTCGCTTCTTCCTAAGTCACTCGTGCGCGACGGTGTTCTGTTGCTTCTGGCGAAGGCCCTAGGGAAGCAAGTGGTAGTTTTCGTACATGGTTGGCACCCAGGGTGGGACTCTGTGTTCCCTACATACTTACGGTATGCGTTCCGTTTTGTTTATGGCCGGGCGGATGCATTTGTGGTTCTAGGAGATCGGTTTAAGCGGAGAGTGCGCGTCCTCGGATACAAGAAGCCAATCTTTGTTGCACGTGCTCCAATTGCAGATGAGCTGCTGCTCGACCACGATGACAAACCTACGGAGCAGGGCACGATGTCCTGTAGTAAGTTTCGAATCCTTTTTCTCGCGCGCGTGGAGAGGGAAAAGGGTATCTACGAAGCACTCGATACGTACTGGATATTAAGGCAACAACATAGCGTCGTGTCTCTGACAGTAGCTGGCGACGGACCGGAGCTTACTGCGGCGCGCCAGTATGCAATTGCTCGGCACTTAAGTGATGTGTCGTTTGTGGGCCATGTGGACGGGACTGAAAAGCGTCATCTCTATGCAACGGCAAATGCCTATCTACTTCCGTCGCACCATGAGGGGCTCCCCCTATCGGTGCTCGAGGCCATGGCTCTTGGTCTGCCAATTGTAACGTGTGATGTCGGTGGGTTGCCAGACTTTTTCGAGAACAGGAGAATGGGTTTTATCAGCTCACGGCGGGATCCTGAAGTCCTTGCATCCCTCTTAAGTCTGCTTATTTCCAATCCCAGCTTGTGTGCGAATATTCGCGAATTTAATCGCACCTATGCACGATCCCACTTCACTGGCGGCCAAATTGCAAATGGGCTCGAGCGGATCTATCGCTCGGTATTGGGGGAAGCCGACGACACAGTGTTGTAGGTAATTGCGATCAAGGTCTTTCGGGAGCAAAGATAAAAAAGCAGTTTTAGTGGGTACAACTTTCCTGATTAGCGAGCTGGGAATCATCTCTTATGTTTTTTCAGATCCTCTCTCATGCCGCACTTCTTGTCCGAAGCGGCAACAAAACTCTGCTTACCGACCCTTGGCTTTTCGGAAGCTGCTACTGGCGGTCTTGGTGGAACTATCCACCTGTTTCGCGCGAGCTCGTCGAAAATCTTGTGCCTGATGCGATCTATATAACACACGTCCACTGGGATCATTTCCATGGCCCATCACTCAGGAGGTTTCCGAAGCGGACGCCAATTCTGATCCCGCTCGAACGCTCAACGAGAATAAGCCGCGACTTGAAGGACATGGGATTCACCAACTTAGTCGAGATCCCGCACGGAAAATCATTGAAGCTGTCAACGGACTTTACAATCACTTCTTACCAGTTTTCGCCTTGGGGCGATAGCGCCCTGGTCATTGAAGCCGAAGGCATAGCCATGCTCAACGCGAATGATGCTAAATTTATGGGCAGCCCACTGAACCAGATCCTCAACAGACACAAAGGGTTTGATTTCGCATTTCGTAGTCACAGCTCAGCAAATGATCGTATTTGCTACTACTACACAGACAAGACGGAGCCAAAACAAGAAGAGCCGGAGCTCTATGCGCAATCGTTTTTTAAGTTTATGGAAAGGGTTAAGCCTAAATATGCCGTGCCGTTTGCCAGTAACCATTGCTATCTCCACAAGGATGTGTATCATTTGAACGGGATTGTGGAAACACCCATCCGGGTTCAGAACTATGTGGCAGCTGCTGGTGGATTTTCACACACAGAACTCAAGGTTATGGTAAGCGGTGACTCGTGGGATTCGGAAAAGGGTTTCGATATCAACAGTGGGACCTGGTTTACAAATAGAGAGAAGCACATCGAAGCGTATCTCGCGGATAACCAGCACAAGCTAGAGGCTACATACGCCCAGGAGAATCGAGCGCGCGTTCATATCGGACAGCTGGAAGGGTATTTCAGCCACTTGTTCAAGATAGTTCCGCGAGCCCTGAAACGTCCATTTAAACATAAGCCCATTATCCTGTGTGCGAAATACGGCGACAATGCGGATTACTTCAAAATTGATCTTTACCGAGGCGATGTCTCGCAAGTAACGAAGGAGGATCTGCGAAGCGATTCCCTCGTTTTTGAAACGACCGCGCTTGTCATCAAGAAAGCGATGGCGTTCAACATGTTCAGTCACGTGGGAATTAGTAAGCGAGTGATCTACCGATCACGTTACGAAGACGCGAAGTACATTGAGAAATTTAATGCATTGTTGGCCGCCTACGAATATGAAGTGTTGCCTCTTGACCACCTGTTTTCGTGTCGAACGCTGAAAGTCTACCTGCGGAGGTGGCGAGAGATAGTTCTTTACGTTCAAGTAGCTATTGGAATGCTTAGAGGCAAGTCTATTCATCAGCTAGAAGCAGAACAACTGGCCTGAAATACATAACCCTCATTTCCATATGTGTTCCTCAGTCCAGAAGCCAGCTTACTAGTAAATCCCGAGTGGCCTTCGTTTAAACCAACATGTGCGGCATTCTTGGATCGATAAATAAGCCGTTCACCGAAGAGATCCTCGATCTGCTGACTCACCGCGGGCCGGATGACTCCGGAACGACGGTGAGCTCGTTCAGCAGTCATGTAGTCACCCTGGGCCATCGCCGGCTGTCCATTCTGGATTTGTCAGCAGCCGGCCACCAACCGATGTGGATGCAGGAACAGGACTGTGGAATAGTCTTCAACGGCGAGATTTACAATCACCGTGAACTTCGAGAGCAGATGTCTTGGGTGCAGTACCGAGGGCATTCGGATACTGAGACAATTCTGCATTTCCTTGCTCATCGTGGCATCCACTCCATTGAGCGATTCAATGGGATTTTCGCTTTGGCCTTTATCGACGCAGCAAAACAGAAGCTATTCCTGGCGCGCGATGCCTTTGGAGTCAAGCCGCTTTACTATTGGACAGACGATCGATCCTTTGTCTTTTCATCCGAAATTCGGGCCATTCAGCAGTTGGTCGACGATACGCTTGAGCTTAGTAATCTGGCTGAACTGTTGTGCCTCCGCTATCTGCCCGCGCCGGACACGCTATTCAAGAATATCTGTAAGGTACGGCCGGGTCACGTCGTGGAAATTGATTTCCGTACTCGCAAGTTGTCCATATGCGAGTATCCCGTCATCGGGCGGTCTAACTGCCAACCGTCAGTGAGGACCCGTGAAGATGCGATTGAGCAATACGGGGCCCTTCTGGACCAAGCAGTCAAGCGTCAATTGTTGTCTGACGTCGAGATTGGTGTTCTTCTTAGCGGCGGCATCGATTCAGCCTTGGTCGCCACTATTGCCCAGAAGTACAACAGTAGTAAGACAAAAGCCTTCACAGTTGGATTCTCGCGCCCCGATGACTCCGATGAGCTGGCGGACGCCCAAGAAAGTGCCAGGATTCTAGGGTTGGATCACCATGAAGTGCGCATGGACTATCCGGATTTCCTCGATATCTTGCCACGTGTGAGTGCAATAGTTGAGGAGCCTTTGGCAACCACTTCGATGGTCCCTATGTTCTATGTTTCCTCCTTGGCTTCAAAACAGGTGAAAGTCGTTTTGTCTGGCCAAGGTGCAGACGAGGCGTTGGGTGGGTATCGCAGATACAAAGCCGAAATTGTAAGGTCTTTGTGCCCGGCATTGGCGCTTCCATTTCTGGCGATGGCTGCGCAACCAACGCGTAGCTTTCGTGGAGTCAATGCGATAGGAGAGCGTGATGACGTGCGCCGGTTCGAGGCGATCTACAGCGTCTTCAATCGGGACCAGATTGCGCGACTGATCGGATACGATGCAAGTCGTGCTACTGAACGGATCCGCTACTTCTTCGAGCTCCTTGGATGCTCAACCCAGCGCCGCAGCGTCGAGCGCATGATGAGCATCGACCTGCGTATGAACCTTGCAGATGACCTGCTACTTTACACGGATAAGATCACGATGCATCACTCGATCGAGTGTCGAGTGCCGCTTCTCGATCTTGATCTGATCCGCTTTGTCGAGTCGTTGCCATCAGGTTATCGAACCAACCTGTTTTGCACGAAAATTGTGCATAAACAGTTTGCAAGGCGTATTCTGCCCGCCTCAATTGTTAATCGTAAGAAAAAGGGGTTCAAGTCGCCAGCAGGACGCTGGTTCAGGGCGGACACATCGGTCCGCGACATTCTTCTGGACTCGAACAGCAGATTCTGTTCCCATTTCAACCGCCGCGAGGTTAAACATATACTCGATGAACACTCGGCAGGAATGGATCGCGAACGCCAGATCTTCCTTCTTCTGAGCATTTTTTACTGGATGCAAGGAGCCTCTCAACCTGCTCGTTACTTGCCTCGTCAGGCCATGTCTTTGCACGCCTGATTCTGGGCAGGAATCCGCTTTCCGTATCGCGTGAATTCGCGAGGTCAACATGCAAGAGCTTGAACCCGATGTTATCTCTATCTTGGGGATCGACGTTAGCACGTTCGCTTCCTATGATGAGGCACTTGCGATCATCTCCCGCCGCATCCGGTTAGGAATTCAAACCTTCTGTGTTGCGATTAATCCGGAAAAAATCTACCGGGCCATTCGCTCCGCCGAGCTTCACGAAAGCTTACGCTCTGCCCATCTTCGCATCTGCGATGGTATCGGCATTTGTTTCGCAAGCATGCTGCTGCACGGCCGGCGGATTCCACGCTGCACAGGCATTGATCTCTTCATTAAGTTGATCCACTTTGCTGCAAGGGAAAACCTGAACGTTTTCGTTCTGGGGGCTTCCGCCGAAACAAATGAGGCGGGCTGTCGCGCACTGCGCCGCACCTGCCCTGGCCTTAAGATTGTTGGCAGCCATCACGGGTACTTTACGAATTCGGCAGACATTGTCAAGGGAATCAATGACAGCGAGGCGGACTTATTGTTCGTGGCTCTGGGCTCACCCCGCCAAGAGCTGTGGATTTTCGAGAATCTGCCGAAATTGCGAGTCAGATTTTGCATGGGTATCGGAGGCAGCTTAGACGTAGTAAGTGGTGCGGTTGCACGCGCCCCGATGATCTTTCGAGCAATCGGCGCGGAATGGCTACACCGCCTGCTTTCTCAACCGAGCCGGCTGCGCCGCCAAGCTGCTCTCCCGGT
>JAFATG010000058.1 GCA_019244055.1 Acidobacteriaceae bacterium
ATTCGGCAATGCATCGAAGTCGCTTTTCTGCTGAAGAACGTAATGGAACAACTCGGCCTCAAGCTGTTTCCGAAAGTGTCGGGCTCGAAAGGGATTCAGTTGTCGCTTCCCTTGAATACGCCAGCCAATTACGAAGTGACGCAACCGTTCGCGCGCTCTGTAGCAGAACTGATCGAAAAACAGAACCCGGATCTTGCCGTATCTGAGATGCCGAAGCAAAAGCGGATTGGGAAGGTTTTTGTCGACTGGTCCCAGAACTCGGACTTCAAGAGCACCATAGCCGTGTATTCCCTCCGCGCTAAGCAACAGCGACCCTTTGTGTCGCTCCCAGTGACGTGGGACGAATTGGATCGAGCACGCAAGCGGAACAAGGTTAAGGAGCTGTACTTTGATCCAAAAGCGGCATTAGCTCGGCTTGAACGTGTTGGCGATCTCTTCAGTCCCGTTATCACTCTGAGGCAGTCCTTGCCGGCAGATCTCGCGCAGATCATCGTTGAGCAAAACAAGCGCGAAGGGCGCACGCGGAAAGCGCTGCGCTCGTATGATGCGAAACGCGATCTCTCCGTAACCGCCGAACCAGCGGCTTCAGCTCCGCGAAGAAGCGCTCAGGGCAGCCGCAGACGATTTGTCATCCAGAAACATGCGGCTAGCCGTCTGCATTACGATTTCCGGCTTGAAGTGCACGGTGTGCTGAAGTCATGGGCCGTGCCGAAGGGCATGCCGTACGAATTAGGCGTGCGGCGGCTCGCGAGCGCAACCGAAGACCATCCGCTCGATTACTTCGAATTTGAGGGCATTATCCCGCAGGGCCAGTACGGCGGAGGGACCGTGATGGTCTGGGACATCGGAACGTACGAAATCGTCGAGGGGAACTACTGGAAAGGCAATTTGCACATTTCGCTGAAGGGTAAAAAGCTCAAAGGCGAATGGAGCCTTCGCCGCGACCGGGCGAAAGGCGACACTGCCTGGCTGCTCGAGAAGGTCGGCTCAGACATGAAGCCAATCTCGGCTAAGAAGGACGACGAATCGGCGCTCACCGGAAGAACCATCGCACAAATCGCCGCCGCAAATGACGCGACTTGGCACAGCAGTAGAACATAGGTTCCGGGTCTGGACCTGGACAAAACTCCCGCCAAGCGAGATGAAGTTTGTGGAACCGATGCTGGCGAAAGCAGTCCCGGAACTGCCCGAAGGGCCGGATTGGCAGTACGAGATGTTTCTACTGATTTGATGGTCTTTGTCGTAACTCCGTTAAACGGCGTCAGTTCTATATGGGGCGATGCCGGATTTTGGCTGGTCGAGTTAGTAGGGCGCAGCATCATCCCGCCTTCCAGCGCCAGTGCACCCTGATAAGTGCTCGTGCAAGAGTTGCACCAGCGTCAGCCCGCCGAAAAATCATCTGGACTCGCGCATTGGGTAAATGCTACGGCGATTTATGCGGCGACATGGCTACTTTCCGATATGCGGACTTCAAGACCACTGAGCGGACACGGTTACCGGGACGTGAAGCGAAGTGCTTCCACTCAAGATCCCCCATTGCGCAAACGAAGGATGCTGTTGAAAAACTCGGGCCAATTTCCAGGGTCGCTCGTGATAAGACTGATAAACCTGAGGCTGGCTTCGTCACTTATTTGAAGGCAGTTGCAAGATTACTTTTCCCGCCTTATCGGTCATGCTCAAAGTGGGGTCGCCTCCGCCGTTGGGTAGTAAGAGAGACGCCGATTGGGTCCCATTTTCTCCAGTCAAAGCCACGCCCGACCCCCGCTTCGGGAGATAGTAAAGGTGCGCCCGTTCGTGCCCGCGCTCATCGTCAATACCGACGAGCATGGACCCGTCGTCTGACATCGCGATTCCGCCTTGTTCATTGCCATTTGCAGCCTTAAATTGAACAGCCGCTGAGACCCGTCGAACTCGATGTCCGACCTTGCCATCAACTAGCGGTTCGGGCAGAGGTGCGGCTATTACGATTCGTTCGCGACCCTTCTCGTCAACGATGTCTAGTTCCCGAACTCGAATCTTCTGACCTGGCTGCGATTGCTCTTGAGCTACACCCAAACGTTCCGTCCAAAAAAAGACTAGAGCCAATGCCATCGCGAGGATGATCCACCCAGATTTATGAAGCTGAGCTCGATGTTCAATGCGCCCCAGCCGCCTCTCTAATAGGTCTAATCGAACCAGAATGCCTTCGTCAGCCATAGAATCCATGAGAAAAGTGTAGCCGTTATGTCATTTGAAAGCGCAGCGGACCAGTTGCTCAAACCTGGGTCGCTAAAGCCTGATACCTGTCCTCGGCTGTCGCCCTAGTCGTCGATTCGCGATCTTTGATGTCGTTCTCGATCACATTCCGTGGAGGTGCGCTGCTCATTTATGATGGGTCAACAAACTCGTTCTGAGTCGCTGTTTAGTACTTCCGGATTGAAGATCATATCCCGGAAGATCATCTGCTGCGGCTCGTCGATCGCTATATTGACTTCACTTTCGTGCGCGAGACGTTGAAGGGCGAGCTACAGCCACACCGGGCGGCCGTCGATCGAGCCGGAAGTTCTGCCGCGCGGCTCGGCAGATGTTGGAAAGAGCGAAAGAGTGCTTCGGATTGCAACCTTCCAGCGTCGCTGCCGACAAGAGCTACGGAACTGGTGAGTTTCTGTCCTTGCTTTCGAATCGGAAGATGACCCCGTACATACCCGTCTTGGATCAAAAGCAACAAACAAAGGGCTTCTATACGCAGCATGACTTACTGTTCCCACAAGCCCGCGTGCACTCCGTCGGTGACTCGCCGTACGCTGAGAGTCAACTGGTATGAGGACGTCCGCGAGCAGGTTCGAAAGCTCAGCCAAACGCCAGCATTTGCGATTGCTCGCCGCGCTCGAAACAAGATCGAGACATTGTTCTCCGAGCTGCGCAAGCAAGTCCGGCTCCGCAAGGTACGGCTGCGCGGTCTGCGAAATGCTAAGGAGCAATTCATTTTGGCGGCAACGGCTCAGAACGTCAAACGTTTAATAAGGTATCTGAACCAAACGAAAGAAGCGATAGCAGGGTAGCCTGAGGGAGGCCATCGCTTGAAGGGACCGTGGGGTCAAATCAAGATCGGGCGACTCTGGAACCTTCGCTCAAGAGAGTTTTCAATAGCATCGAAGGTTTATGCACGGCGTGTGAAGCTTTTCCTTATTCGCCGCGCAGCGCCTCGATTGGATTCAAGAATGCGGCTCTTCGCGCTGGTATGGAACTAGCCGTCAAAGCGGCCACTAAAATAACGGCGCCTGCAACGCCATAGATTAATGGATCAAATGGCTTCACGCCAAAAAGTAATGAAGCCATCCAGGGAGATAGTCCTCGCGCCGAGGCCAATCCAATCGCGCCGCCAAAGCACGTTAGTATTAAGCCCTGCCGCAAGAAGAGTGCTCTGATGGTTCGGGGCTCCGCACCCATAGCCACTCGGATGCTTATTTCTTTGCGACGCTGTGCAACAGCATAAGCAAGAACGCCGTAGACTCCGATCATCGAAAGCGTCATGGCCATTGCTGCGGCAATTCCAAGCAGAACGAGAGCGAACGACCTCCGCGCCATAGTGAGTCGATACAGATCGTTTAGGGTTCGAACTTGCGCCAATGGCAAGCTGGGGTCCACAGCGTGGATCTCCGCTGTAATTTCTTTGAGTAAGCCCTGCGTCCCGGCGCGATTGCTTCGTATCGCGAAGGCAACGCCGCGACGAACGCCTGGAAAATAGACCAAACCCGGCGGCGGTTGATCGACGCCATCCTCATAGACGTTTTCGGCAACGCCCACCACAACACTCCACTGGCTCTCGCCGTTGATTCGGATACGTTTGGCAAGCGCATCCCGGGGCTTGCTCCAATATTCGCGAGCCATGTTCTCCGATACTATCGCCACGTGCCGGTTGCTCATCAGATCGTTCGATGTGAAGTCCCGTCCAGCGATCAGCCGTGTGCCGAGCGCCGCAAAGAGGCCTGGCGAAATGGACTTGATGGTTCGGTTCGGTGGGATTTGGCCAAGTGGCGTTTTGCCTTCGACGGAAATAGGATTGCCGTTATGGTATTCCAGTTCGAGCGGCAACGCAGTAGCAAAACCCGCGGCCGCAACACCGGGAATAGCGGCAAACTTGTGGAGAATCTCAGCTTCTACTTGGGCCACTCGCTCTGGGTCCCGTATCTGAGCTTCGGGAATAAACAGGCGAATCGTTTGAATCTGCTCGGGGTGGGTAAAGCCAGGTCTCACGGCGCTCAATGCGATAAAGCTGCGAACCAGTAATCCCGCCCCCACTAACAGCACCAAAGCGACCGCCACTTGTGCGATCACGAAAGCATTCTGCGCACGCACCTGATCCGCACTCTGGCTAGCGCCTCGCGCCATTTGCGGTCTGATGTTCAGGCCTGATTTGAGAACGGCTACCAATCCGAACAGAATGCCCGATAACAAGGAGCAGGCCAGCGCGAATAAAATACTCAGTGCGTCAATCGATGTGTCCGCCACTCTAGGTAGAGTTGCCGGTCCATGGGTTGCCAGCAGTCGAAGTCCGGCATAAGCAAGACTCAGACCGGCAGCGCCGCCAAGAGTAGCTAGCGCGAGGCTCTCTATTAATACCTGACCCGCGATTCGCCCCCAGCCAGCGCCAAGCGCAGCGCGAGTCGCAAATTCCCCACGCCGGGCTTGCGCCCTCGCCTGTACCAGGTTTGCGACATTCGCGCAGACAAGCAACAGCACCAGAGCCAGCGCTCCCATCAGGATTTTGAGAACCGCGCCAACGTCTCCAATAACATCCTCCTTCAGCGAATGAATGTTGGGTTTAACATGAAGCTGCTCCAAATACTGCTCCAGACCCGTCTTGGCGCCCCAAATCCGTAATACGCGTACAATGTCTCGATTGGCTTGTGCGAGGCCAATGCCGGGTTTAAGCCGTGCGACCCCGGAGCAATCGGCGTCTTGGGATCCTGGCGCCCCAGCGACAACGCTTTGTGCAAGGAACACATCGGGGGCGAGGTTGAGGAATTCAAACTTCCGAGGCATTACTCCGACTATTTGATAAGCGACAAAATCGATGAGGACCAACCGGCCAAGCACGTGCTCGTCTCCGCCGAACCTTCGCTGCCAGTAGTTATAAGAGAGAATTACAGTCTTCTGTGCGCCCCGTAGTTCGTCTGCGCTGGAGAACCACCGGCCCAAATAGGCCCTCACGCCCAGCGCGCGGAGGACTCCGTGTGTCATAGCTACTGTCGCCACCTCTTCGGGTTCTCCCCTGCCAGTAACTGCTGCCGTGCCGGGAGTCCAAACGCCGAACTCCTCAAAACTTCGTGCGTTCTCCTTGTAAGCAGCGTACATTTCCAGGGAGAGCGGCCACTCCTTTATGACCAGGCTTGAATAGGCTGCGGAGTTAAAAACGCCTACCAGTTTCTCCGGCTGCGGGTAAGGCAAGGGGCGAATCAGTACCGCATTGACAACGCCAAAAATCGCAATGTTTGCGCCGATTCCCAAGGTCAGCGAAAGTAGCGCAGGCACGCTAAAGCCCGGCTTGGTTCGAATCGTCCGTAGCGCATACCGCACATCGCGCATGAAATCGTCGATGTGGTTTACCCGCCTCGAATCCCGACACTCCTCCTTCGTCTTCTCCATCGGTCCAAACTGGCGGCGTGCCATCATGCGAGCTTCGGACTCGCCCGCGCCAGATGCCATTGCTTCCTTTACGAGTTGTTCGAAATGAACTTCGATTTCGCGCTGCAGGTCCGCATCTGCGCGAGATCGTCGGAATAAGGATTGAAGCCGATGGATGAGGACGCGGCTGAATCGCATACGTTCTCCGTTTTAGGCCATCTCGACTAAGAGCTGGACGGCGGAGGAGAGGCGGTTCCAGCTATTTAGCTCACGTTCTAGTTGCTTCCTACCCTCCCGCGTCAAGGAATAAACTTTGGCAGGACGCCCAAGATCGGAGTCCTTCCACTCGGCGCGAAGCCAGCCCTGTTGTTCGAGTCGATGGAGCGCAGGGTACAAGGAGCCCTGACCTACAGAGAGAACGTCGCCGGAAAGCACTTGAATTCGCTTGGCGATGGCCCATCCATGAAGCGGGTCAGTCGCAATTGTTTTGAGGATCAGGAGATCTAACGTCCCCTGCAGTAGGTCGGAAGGCTTGGGCATGATGACACCACGATCATCGACATTGTATACCATGATTATCGACAATATGGCGCCGGGCAGAAACATTAATAGATAATTGCTGGAGCCGTTCACCTTTCCCGCAAACGATGTGAAATTCGTTCTGCGAACGGCCCGCAATCCGAGTTCTCTGGCAACCGGCGTGCGGAGCGCGGTGTGGTCAGTAGACAAGAATCAACCCATAGGTGATATCGCAACCATCGCCCGGCTCGTCCGCGAGGCGGATGGTGGCGACATAGTGATCAGCACCCTGATGATGGTATTTGGTGTGATGGCGCTTATATTAGCCGCTATTGGGGATATATGGCGTGGTTGCTCATGCCGTCGTGCAGCGCACACGCGAGATCGGCATTCGCATGGCTCTCGGCGCGCAACGAGCTCAAGTTCTTCGCTCGGTCCTGATCCAGAGCATGCTGTTTGCGGTGATTGGTGCGGTGGTCGGATTGATTGCATCAATGCCATTACCTGGACTTTTTGCAACGATGTTCCAGACATGGAGAGTACATAGCACTCCAATTCTTGTTTTGGTTCCGGTGCTGCTCTTGGTGGTGGCGCTAGCCGCGGTTCTGGTGCCAGCGGCGGATGCTGTGAAAGTTGATCCGATGGAAGCGCTGCGTCACGAGTAGTATGCGAGACAGAACAAGACTTTTTGCGACGGCGCAAGACCGCTTTCCGAGAATCCTAACGCGCCGGATAAATTGACGCGGCGGCCTGATTCACTGCCGGCGTTCCGGGCTCGCCCTCTACGGCCGCGAATCGAATACGAAGTACATTGATTAACCTCGACGACTCAATTTACAGAAACATTTCGGGCTTGACTCGAGAAAATCAATATCAGCCCGTAGCAGAGATGGCAGAAACGGATCTGGACAGCATTCGTAGTAGCTGCGGCAGAGACGCACATGACAGACGGACCGGGAAGCCCCTGCAGCCCAAGGAGCCGCCACACGATAAGTAAAGAGCTGCCCTACACCAGACCCCAGGAGAATCGCGGCGGCCATCCTCCACGTCTAAATAGGTGGAATAGTGTTCTAATCTAAAAGCAAAGGCGGGAGATTGAGCACAGAGACTGCGATCTGGGCGGAGGGTCTCGGTAAGGTCTATCGCTCGGGCACCACGGAGGTAACGATCTTCAGAGATCTCACGCTGAGGGTGTGTCGGGGCGAGCGTCTGGCCATTATTGGGGAGTCCGGAGCGGGGAAATCTACCCTGCTTCATTTGCTAGGTGGGCTTGACCAGCCTTCGAGTGGTCGGGTTTGCTATGCCGATCAGGATATCGCGGCATTAAATGAGGAGGCGCTAGCCGATTTTCGGAACCGGGAGCTTGGGTTCGTTTGGCAGAAACCCTCCCTCCTGCCCGAATTTAGTGCTCTGGAGAACATTATGATGCCGCTGCTTATCAAAGGCATCAGTCCGGACGAAGCGACTAAAAGGGCTCGAAAGAGTTTGGACGAGGTGGGTTTGCGCGCACGAGCATCGCATCAGGCTGGGGAATTATCGGGGGGCGAGCAGCAGAGGATTGCGTTGGCGCGGGCGCTGGTTGCCGGTCCTAGAGTACTCCTGGCGGATGAACCGACCGGTAACCTGGATTACCGCACGGGAGAGACGATTTTCGGGCTCCTGAGCG
>JAFATG010000113.1 GCA_019244055.1 Acidobacteriaceae bacterium
GACAAGGCTCTGGAGAAAGATCGCGAGTTGCGCTATCAGAGCGCAGCGGAGATGCGTGCCGATTTACAGCGGCTGAAGCGGGATAGCAGTAGCGGATCAGTGGCGGCCGGCAGTTCCAGTTCGCTGGCAGCCGCGCCGGAAAGTGGAGATCGGGATGCGATGTCTCCACCACCTTCCAGATCGGGCCCGGCGGTTGCAACTGCTCCTCCCGCGCCTCTGCCTGCCGGCGAGAAAGTTGCAGAGACGAGCAAGGGCAGATGGTTGAAGGTTGGCGTGGCGGCGATTCTGCTGGCTGTGTTAGCGGCGGCAGGGTTGCTCTACCATCGTTCCCATCGAACCGGGCCGCTGACCGCGACCGATACCCTGGTGCTGTCCGATTTCTCCAATTCCACCGGCGACCCTGTCTTCGATGACGCCCTGAAACAGGCTCTGGCCACGAAACTGCAAGAGTCACCCTTCCTAGTTATTCTTCCGGACCGCAGCGTGCGCGACACTCTGAAACGGATGGGACGCTCGCCAGACGAGCGCGTGACAGCGGATGTCGCCCAAGAGATCTGTCAGCGGTCGGGAAGCAAGGCGCTGATTGCTGGTTCCATCGCCAACTTGGGTAACGAGTATGTGGTCGGTCTAAAGGCAGAGGATTGCGTCAGCGGAGCTTCGATGGCCGTGAAGCAGGAGCGGGTTGAGAAAAGAGCGGAGGTGCTCGACGCGCTAGATCGCGCCGCTACGGGCCTGCGAAAGGATCTTGGCGAGTCACTCAGCAGCATACACAAATTCGACACGCCGCTCGCTCAGGCGACTACACCATCGCTCGAAGCTTTGAAGGCCTACTCGCTCGGCGTCAAGGCTTTCGTAGTAAAAGGAGACACGGCGGCGATTCCTTTCTATCAACACGCCGTCGATCTCGACCCTAATTTCGCGCTGGCTTACGCTGGCTTGGGAGTCGCCTACGGAAACTTGAGGGAAAGCGACTTGGCCAAGGAGAACTATCAGAAGGCCTTTGATCTTCGTAGCCGTGTCAGTATTCGAGAAGATTATGCAATCTCTGCTTATTACTACAACGACGTTATAGGCGAGCTTGAAAAAGCCAATCAGACGTACGAACTCTATGCACAGGCTTATCCTCGGGTTTGGACGCCACATAACAACCTGGGGGACAACTACGCGTCTTTAGGGCAATGGGACAAAGCCCTAAGTGAAACTTTAGAAGCCAACCGTTTAGGTCCGGACATTGGAACACCGTATGGAGGTCTTGTTGAATTCTACTGTCGTTTGAATCGTCTGACAGAGGCGAAAGCGGCTTATCAGCGGGCATCGGCGCGCCACTTGGATGTGCCGGACCTCCACACATTTCGATATGGCGTTGCCTTCCTTGAGCATGATGCCTACGAGATGCGACGGCAGATTACCTGGGCTGCAGGAAAACCCGGTCTGGAGGATATTCTTATGTCCTATCAGTCAGACACCGAGGCGTTCTCTGGGCATTTGGCGGAGGCTCAGGAATTATCGCGGCGTGCGACGGATTCCGCTAAGCGTGCGGGCGAAAAAGAAACGGCCGCCAAGCGGGAGTTGAACGCCGCCCTACGTGAGGAGGAGTTCGGGAATTTCGCGGAGAGCCGCCGCCAGGCATTGGACGCGTTGACTATATCGTCCGCTCGAAGCGTACGCATTCTCGCAGCTCTTGTGTTGGCGCGGACGAGCGATACGGATCGCGCTCAGACGATGACGGACGAGTTGCAAGAACAAAATCCATTGAACACAAAAATGAACTCTTACTGGGTACCCGTGATCCGCGCGGCGATTCAAATCAGCCGTAAAGAGCCTGCAAAGGCAGTCCAGATTCTAGAGACGACAATCCCGTGTGAGTTAGGAGTTCCAGGCCCTCTACCCGAAATAGGAGCATTGCTTTATCCGGTTTATCTACGCGGCCAGGCAGATTTGATGCTGCACGAAGGAAGAGCTGCGGCCGCCGAATTTCAGAAGTTCGTCGATAACCGGTCGCTGGTGATCAACTCGCCGCTAAGCGTGCTTGCGCGACTAAACCTGGCTCGTGCTTATGCCATGCTAGGCGAGACTGCCGAGGCCAAGGCCGCCTACCGGGACTTCCTCGCCCTTTGGAAGGACGCCGACCCTGATATCCCTCTCCTAGAGCAGGCGAAGGCTGAATACGCTAAGCTGCCCTAATTCCGCTGCCCGTTAAATACCGTTTCAGAACTTATCCAGCTAAGTACAGCAGCGGAACTAATTTGATCTTCGCAAGCCCGCATTACCGCCGTGATTGCGGCCCTAGCTAATCTCTTGCCGTGCTACTGGGCACGTGCAGGTAGTTCGTGAGCAGCGTTCCGCGATCTGCTGACAGACACCGTCTAAGTCGCGGACAATAGAGCGGCGAAAAAGCCATCGCCCGGATTGCGGCCCGGCAGGCGCCACTCGGTACGTTCACAGCGGAGATTCGAGAAATTCGCAAGCACGCCTTCGATCACATCCTCGTTCTCTTCCTGTTCCAGCGAGCAGGTCGCGTACAAGATCTTGCCTCCCGGTGATACTGTCTCCGCTGCTCGCGAGAGAATCTGCACTTGCCGCTCATGAAAGCGCTGAAAATCGTCTGGTCTTACGCGCCATTTGATCTCCGGATTGCGGCCCAGAGTGCCGGTGCCGGAGCACGGGGCATCGACAAAAACTCGATCGAACTTCATCCCAAATGGCAGGGGCTGGGTAGCGTCCAGCAGCACCCGGGGACACAGGTCGGGGATCTCGCGGATTCTTCTTTCACTGATGTCGCACGCCACGGCCAGTCTGAGCGGCGTCTCGAGGGCCTGTGCTGTCTTATTTCCAGGAGCGGCACATAGATCCAGAAAAGTATGGCCCGGAGCTAAATCGAGCAGCGGCAGTATCGCCTGCGAACTGATGTCGTGCAAACGGACATTGCCGCGAGGAGGCAAGAGCAGCCGAAACGCTCCGGGGATATCGGTAGGCTCCGCTTCCGTACCAGACGGCAGCCCAGATCCGGGAGAAATTCGGACATATGGTATGGGCTCTTCGAGCGCCGCTCTCGCTATGCTGCGGGCTGCCTGCTCGCCGAAGTGCTCTGTCCAGCGATCAAGCAGCCAGGCCGGGCACGAGAGCGCAGTTGCGGCGTCGGGCCACGACACGGGGTCGCGGTTTACCTTCCGGAGTACAGCATTGGCGAATCCGGCGGCGGCCCGGCAGTGGACTTTTACCAATTGCACCGAATCGTGGACGGCTGCGTGGGCTGGGACGCGCTCGAGGTATCGGAGCTGGAAAATCGTCATGCGCAGCGCCAACTGAACCGGCAAATCGAGAGTTTCGGCGGCCTTTCCCGAGTAGTGCCTGATCAGATAATCGAGCTGCGCCTGGAAGCGAAGGCACCCGAATACAATCTGGGACGCGAGCCCGGCATCGCGGGAGGAAATTGAGCCCGTTTTAGCCCGCAAGATGTCCGATGCGTAGCCGCCGCTGGCTACTTGCTCAAGCACCTGGAATGCCACCCGACGCGATGGTGAAACAGAACGCATCTGGACGCCGGTCACAAGCATCAAAAAGTAGTACTAGCCTTTGCGCAGCAACGAATTAAACCGACCTTTGGTGTTTACGCGTTATGCACCTTATGCTAGTATGCTAATAGTCTCGCGAGGGATGTCCTCGCGGGGTGCGCCTCGCAAACTTCCCTCACGGAGCATACAACCTTAAATACATGAGCTTTACCGTTTTCCTCGGAAATCTCCCTGTCTGGGTGACGGCCGACGATATCAAGTCTTGGCTCGCCTCAGAAAGCTTGGTCGCAGACGCGGTCAAGGTAATCCGCAACCCCGAAACTCAGGAGTCGAAAGGCTTCGCCTTCATCGAATCGCCGAATCAGGAAGAAATGAACGCCATTATCCGCCGGTTCGATCGTGCTCCTCTCGAAGATCGTCTCCTCCGCGCCAACCCTGCGCAGCCGCCGAAATCCGGCAAAGCGCCAGGCAAGAGCGCCGGTCCTATCGATCGCAAACGTCCAGCCGGTGCTGGAACAGGTCAGGCTAACTCGCAAGTGCGGAAGGGTTCGAACGGTCGCCGTTCCACCAATACGCCAACTCGGCAGAGCGCTTTCGCCGAAGAGCTTGCCAAAGCTCTGTAGCCACAAGAGCTACGTAAGTTCCGAGCGAAAGCTCCCTAATCCTACCCCTCCTTCAGCCCCTCCACCCTAAACCTCGCTAATAGTGTTATACTGCGCAGCATTGTATGTGGATGATGCTGGTTAGAAACTGACGCGCCGTCAGTAAACCAGCCCGGTCCGCCAATCCGTGTCGGAATGTACCGCTGTGAACCGCTCAAATTGGGATGTTCTCCTCGTTCGGATCTGTTTTATTGGGCTCTTGGGGGCGCTGGCCGCAATTCTTCACCCTCTCGGTTTGTCTTTAGCCACTGGCGCGGTTGCCGGAATTGCTGTCGCTATTCTGGCGAGCTTCATTGCTCTTCACCTTCGTAGGCTCGGGGTCGAGGTTCTGCTCGGCGCATCCGCCGGGGTACTGATCGGCACTGGCTTAGGCCTGCTCTTCTCTTATGTCTTGAATCAGTCCGTGCTCCTGCAGGGCGCGACCGTACAGTTCCTGCGCCTGGCGATTCCGCTGCTAGGGGCCTATGTTGGATTCCTCATCGGTATCGCGAAAGCGAATCTTATAAAGCTGGACTTTCTCGGACTCTCTAGCGATCTGGCCGCCGCTTCCCTCCTAAAGCTCCTCGATACCAGCGTTCTGATCGACGGCCGCATCGCCGATATCGCTGAATCGGGTTTTCTGGACGGCCAATTGGTTGTCCCCCAGTTTGTCTTGCATGAGTTGCAGCTAGTTGCCGATTCCGCCGATTCCGCCAAGCGCAATCGCGGCCGTCGCGGCTTGGATGTCGTTCAACGGCTTCAGAAAATGCCGCACGTCCATCTCGAGGTCTCGGCGCGCGATTTCCCGATCATCCGCGAAGTCGATCGCAAATTGATCGAATTCGCCAAGCAGGAGAACGCAAAAATCGTCACCAACGATTTCAATCTCAACAAGCTCGCACAGGTACAAGGAGTGGCGGTTCTCAACATCAACGAGCTTGCCAACTCATTGAAGCCGATCGTCTTGCCTGGCGAAATTATGCGCGTGTTCATCCTCAAGGAAGGCAAGGAGCACAACCAGGGCGTCGCGTACCTGGACGACGGGACCATGGTTGTCGTGGACAACGCGCGCCGGCTCATCTCAAGGACAGTGGATGTGACGGTTACCAGCGTTCTGCAAACCACCGCGGGAAAGATGATCTTCGGCCGCTATGATGAGCGGAGTCAGACGGGTCCCAGTGAGCCTCGCGTGGCAGCCGCCTCCGCGAGTTCCACACCTAATTAGCGACCGCTTTCCATAACTAACCCAGAAGTGGTTTGTAACGCAGTTGTGAGTTACTTCACTAGTCCAGTAATGGGCAGTGAACTGCCCCTGTGCATTCATCGCAATTTTCGATATAATCGCTCGGCGACACCACGGAGGATGAACAGCTATGGGTAAACGTATTGTCTTTTGCGCGGATGGCACATGGGATAGCGCCGTCAGCCATACCAACGTCTACAAGCTCTACAAAGCGCTGATCACTAGCGCCGAACAGATCCCGCTTTACGACGACGGAGTAGGAGCTGACGGAAACCCGATCATAAAGCTCATCGGCGGGGCCTTCGGAACAGGTCTTTGGGCAAAGATTAAAGATGGTTACAAGAAGATCGCACACATTTACGAAGCCGGCGATCAGGTGTTCCTCTTCGGATTTAGCCGCGGCGCGTACACGGCCCGTAGCTTGGCCGGGATGATCGGGGCTTCCGGTCTCCCGACGCAGAATTTTAGTGACGACATGGTCGAGATTGCCTTTGACGCTTATCGAGATAAACTGAACCGCGCGGACAAATTGAAAAAGCTCGCGAACTGCAACATGGACCCAAACCCCGAAATCACGATGGTTGGGGTTTGGGACACCGTGGGCTCACTTGGCATACCATCAGCCATCGGCCAAGTCGATCCTATTGCCTACGGTTTTCTCGACACCACCCTGAATCCCAAAATCAAGCACGGGGTTCATGCGTTGGCAATTGACGAACGGCGCGCGCAGTTCCCGCCAACATTGTGGACCGGGCAACCGGCCGCTGGGCAAACACTCGAACAACTGTGGTTCACCGGCGCACATAGCGACGTCGGCGGGGGCGAACCTGACGGAGGTCCGGGAACTACCGCGCTATCCGATATTACGCTTGGCTGGATGATGAGCAAGGCCAGCAGCTATGGGCTGCAATTCGATGTAGCCGTTCAAAAGCAATACACGATACCGCTCGATCCGACCTACTCGCTCGATAAATTTCACGAGTCCTGGAAGGTGTTTTGCGGCTTTCCCATCAGGCGAGAGATTCCGAAAACCGCATCTATTGCGAATAGTGTGCAGATCCGTTGCGTTGACGATTCGAGCTGGCGGCCGCAAAATCTAATTTTCGTGAATGGCTCCCTGGCCTCGGACTATCAAATAGTCGACGTGGTGAGCCAGCCCGCGGTAGCTGCCGCCGGTGGTGCCCGGGGTGCCGGAGGCGGCGGAAACGCCTGAAGTTTAGAGCGTTTTCAGATACTCGATCATCGCCCGTTTATCGTCCGCGCTGAGAGTAGTCCCCCACAGGTGACCGCTGTTGTTGTTGCCGGGGACGGTGGTGTCATAGCGGAAGCCCGTTCGCTCGGCGTCGGGCCCTCCGGAGACAAATCCGATCTTTTGCGGATCTATCACATCGTAGCCGCGATAGAAGAGTTTGGGCCGATGCACCGGGTCTTCGAGCAGATCGGCCAATGTTGGCACTGATCCGTTATGTAAGTAAGGACCTCGCAACCAGAGCCCTTCCAGTGGCACGTTGACGTATCCGTTCTGCTTCACAAAGTGGGTCAATCGCCAGAAGTGGCCCGCTCCGTAATTGTTGTAGGCGTTCGCCGAATTTTGAGTCCACATGTCGATGCGATGGCGGTCGGTCTGGAGCATGGGATTGTCAATCGATTCCACTTTGCCCGTTCGAGCGCCGCCTATATCGTGGCAACCGGCGCACTGCTGGTTGTAAATTAGCTTGCCTCGCTGCGCCAGTGCAGTATCGACAGGGAAAGGGAACTTAGGCGGCTGCACGTGGCAGATGTAATTCTGAATGCGCTTGAGACTCGATTCGGTATCCGACTTCTTCCAGTCCTTATCTACCCAATTTGGAGGCGTGCCGTCGCCAATTGCGGAGCTGATGACGACTTCTTGAAGGCTCGTATTCAGGCCATCCCAGTGAAACGAGTAACCCTGATGAGCGGCAAGGTTCCAAAGCGGCACCATGTCCGAATTTCCAATGCTTCCGTCCACCGGCTGGTTCAGGATCCGATACTTCACGGGGTTGAATGGATCAATGCGTCCGTATCCCCAGGGCGGATTGTTGTTCATCCAGCCGTATTGCTGATACTGTTTCTGCTGCTGCAGCAACGTGATCTTCGTGAAGGGAATGAGTGCGAACCGATACGCCAGGCGGTCGAGCAGCGAGAGGTGATAATTCCGTGCGATCTCGGCCATGAGTGTGGAGGAATTGAAACGGGGGTCGGCGGCACACGCAAACAGAAACCGTAAATAATCCTGCGGGCTAGTGGTGTGGCCCGGTCCCGCCGGCACAATAACGGGCTTATCACCGGGATGAATTCGATAGGTGGCCGTGTGGCAGAAGGCGCAGTTGATGCCAACGCGTTCGATCCCAATCGTCTGTTTAGAGAATCCGATCGGCAGCTCGCGGCCTTCCTGGGCAACGATGCCGAGCGACTCATAACCTCCCGGATACGGTAGCTTGTCGGGAAAAACGCGCGGCAGCACCAGCCAGATCCAGTAGGGTACCCCAGCCGTTCCCTCGGTTCCAATCGAGCCGTAGAGAAAATGCTCCTCGTCGGAGGCGAAGTGTGGAGGCGGCACTTCGCGAAAGAATTCGTAGTAAGTTACTCCGGCGATCAATCCGACAATCCCGGCGGCGGCGAGGCGCATGATCCATTTGCCGGGCGTGGCTTCGGCCGAGGTCGTTCCTAGCGTCGCGTCGGCAACCGTGCGGCCCGATGCAACCCCTAGCGGCGCCTTCTTCGCCTCGCGTACGGCCAGCAAGAGCAGGATGCCCTCTGGTACAAAAAACGTCAGATCGAACAGCCCGAACATCAGGTAATCGCGGTTGAAGATGCAAAAGAAGATGACACCCGCCAGGCGC
>JAFATG010000192.1 GCA_019244055.1 Acidobacteriaceae bacterium
CGATCAAGTTATCGCGAAATGGTTGCGACACAGTTGACATCGGCTCGACGCGCACCCTTTCACTAGCTTGGCTGCGGAAAGGACGCCGCAGGTTTACAAGAAATCGATAAAGAGTTGCAGTGCGCGTTGTTATAATCGTTATTGCGACGGTCTTCTTTATCGCGTTCATCTGGTTCGCTGGAACTTACGCGTCGTATTTCATCGTGGCGATGCGGCACGCGCCGAACTCGCCGTTCACAATTGCCTGCGCGCAAATCGCGCCCCCGAGCCGAAAAGCCGTTAAGGTGCGGTTCAATGTCGCTAGCGCCGCGCCCAAGGACGCAACGTTCCTAAATTTCGCGCTCTTTGCGAAAGGCACGAGGCGCCCTAATCTTAGCGACTGGACGTACGCGCTACGGATGCGCATCCCCGCACGCGGCAACGTCTCTACGATAGTCAAGATTCCGCTCGAACGCGATTACGTCGGGTTAAAGTTTTCCGGCGTTCGGTGCAACTTGATCAATGCGGCCTTCAGCGACGGTTCGCAGCAAGACTACAGCGCGAACAACACCACTTTTCCGTAAACGGTACGGCTAACTTGAACGTGATGCGCCGCCTGGGATTGTCCGCCGCTTCTCAAAGTCGCCGTAATTCTAGTCCAACGTTATCGTGAGCGTCTTTTCACGGCCTTTGAGACAAGCGCCGCCGACGTGCAACGGTCGTCCTGACGCGTCGCTGCCAATTTCGCCTTTAAAACACACGCCGGAATGAGCCTTGAACACTGCGACGCCTGCGGCATCTGCGTTCTTGGTTTGAAGGCTGTTAATCGTATAATCCGACCGTAATTGGTACATTCGAACGAAAGCATGGCCGGCGGCAGCGCCGTTTGGAAGTTTCGTGGTCACCGTAACGTTCCACGTCGGCGCCGCGCCCGCCGAAGCGGATGCAAGGCACAATGCCGCGATCAAAACGCTGAAAAATTTCACGCAGTCCTCCGAAGTTTCATACAGTACAAGCGGTGTGAACTGCCGTTCAATTACTACACTAGACCGCGCCTGCCTTCGAGTGAACGCGCGAACCGTAACGATCCGCTTCGCTAGTGTCTGGACACGGCAAAACTTCGTTTTGCGCGGCGTTCCATGGCAACTGTATGTTGGCTGTTACAATTTGTAATAATTTTGTTACAATTCTGTTCGAATTGTGTGCGAATTCCGTTCCTGGGTGACACGTTTAACGCCATTTCGAAGCGTAAGGCAGAACAGTAGCGGCGCTTTATTCTCGCGTAGCGCTTCCGGAAAAAACCGCTCCGACGTGAATCGCCGGCGTGTACCCGAGGTTATTGCAGTTTTGCTGGCGAGACGTGCACGAAACGCTCACGATGTGCTCGACCCACGAGATCGTCTTGCCCTCCAGCGTCAGGTCGACCGTGCCCTGGTACATCAATGCCTTTTCGGGACCCCAATAGCGGCCCTTCCCCTCACAGTGAGCATGAAGTGCGTCCCGTAGCCGACAGTTCCAGGCGTCCTCGGCTCCGTGCGCACCGTGACTCTCTCCCGGCTGGGTCCATTCCGACGACGCGGTGAACTGACCGCCTTGCGCATTTACTCGTACCTTCGTCGTGTCTTTGGTGTAGACGCCGCTCCAATTCGCCGCGGAAGGCGTCCGGCTGTGTGCAATCCCACCGTGCGCAAGAAGATAATCCGCGAAAATATTCGGCCTATTCCTGCCCGTAAGGTGCCACGGCAGTTCGATATGGAGACCCGCGGCATTGGCTGTATCCTGTACGAAATCACCACAGTGATTAAAAGGGTGCCATGTAGCAGTTCCGCTTTCACCTGCGCTACGTTGTCGGATCACCTGCGACTGCACGACATAATACCCGTGCCTCGTTATTGGATATGTTTTTGAGACATCGTACGGGGTCCCATCGTCGGACTTTAGCTTCCCACCCGCACACGCGAAGATTCCCGGTAATTTCTGTATTTTGGTTTCGCCTTGAGTATACCAACCCCACTTCTGTTCCGCGTGCACGCCGTCGGAAATGCCTAGAAACACGTGACCGTTGGAAAACGTGCCTGTAAGTCCAGTCTCACCCTTCTCCACGTAAATTGTAAATGTATACGGGCCGTCGGCTGCTGCGGGCCTTACTGTGAATATGCAGATCGTGGTGGCGAGGTAGAGGAAGGCGCCGATAAAGCATTTCTTCATGCTAACCCTCCCGATGGTAACTCTCCCGTTTAGGTACAATCTACCTTACTAGAAACTCCGCGCTGGTTTTCCCTTGAGCCAGCCTGACTTTTCAGGAAGCACATAAACGTGGTTCGAGGTGTAGTTTTCTTCGTTGAAGACGTTAGGGCTTTTCAAGCGAGAGACGTATGCGGCCGCGTTGTAGTCAAACGAAGGGACGGCACGCTGTTTGGCAACCGGCCATGCCGGTGTATCGGCCGCGGTCGACGGTGATCTTCGTACCTCG
>JAFATG010000236.1 GCA_019244055.1 Acidobacteriaceae bacterium
CGCCACCGGAACATACACGTGTGGCACGCTGACAATCGGAGCGAAGTCGTCTCCCCATCCTGGACGCTTCTCCTGTACGTTGCCGATTACGCCGGCAATCTGGTAATTGACCTCGGTAAACTTGAGCCGTGTCCCGAGCGGTTGGGCAACGTCCGGCATGTAGTGCCGCAAGAACGCCTGGTTCACGATCACAACTTTGGGGGCCTGCGCATCATCAGTCTCAGTGAACACCCGGCCGCGCAGCAGAGGGATCTGCAACGTCTCGAAGAAGCCCGCGGTAACGTAGGTAAAGTTGGTGATCTGGTCCCTGTGACTGATATCACGCCCTGAAATATCTTCGATCCCCACATTCAGATCGCGTTCGTAGGGCAGGCGTAACGCAACCGCAGCCGATTCCACGCCCGGAATCTGGCGAATGCGATCCAGCGTCTCACGAAAGAGACGGACGCCCGACGCGGTGGTCTTATATCGGGCGTCCTGTAGTGAGAGCTCAGCGGTCATGACCCGATCGGGATTGAAGCCCGGAGCGCGGTTCATCAGAGTAGAAAACGTGCGAATCAGCAGGCCCGCGCTGATCACCAGCACGACCCCGAGCGCCACTTCGGCAAACACAAGCGCTTGCCGCTTCCATTGCCGCAAACTTCCGCTCGATCCGCGCCCCGCTTCCGAAAGAGCCGAGCGGAGATCAACCGATGTCGCTTCGAACGCAGGGAAAAGACCAAAGAGAATGCTGGTACCGAGTGCGGCCACGAGAATGATCACGGAAACTCGCACATCGAGATGAACAGGTCCCCAAAAATTGAATTGCTCGGGGTTTAGTGCCGCGAGTCCCTTGAGAGCGATTTTGCCAATTAGAAGGCCGAGTATCCCGCCGCCCAGAGCCAATAAAACTGCTTCCCAAAGAAGCTGCCCGACAATCCGGCTACGATTGCCGCCGACCGCCATGCGAGTGGCGATCTCTCGCCGGCGGGTTCCGGAGCGCGCCAGCAGAATGCCCGCGATATTCACGCATCCAATCAGGAGAACTAGGCCGACAGCTCCCCACATGATCTCGACACGAGATCGCATGTCTACTGTCGCAGCGGTCTGCAATGGCAGCGCGACCGCAGATATGGAGAGGTCCGAGGGCGGGTGCATGTCTTCGTAGATGGGCTGTAGAACGGCACTAAGCTGGCCGCTAGCCTGAGCGAATGTTACGCCTGGCTTCAAACGCGCGATGACTTCGTAGTTCGTGCCGCCACCCTCGCCAGAGGTTGAGGGCTGTAAGGGTGTCCACAGGTCAACCGGCACATCGGAGCGGAATCCTCGCGGCATGATGCCGATGACAGTGAAAGGCGCGCCGCGCAGGTCGATAGTTCGGCCGACAATTGCGGGATCACCACGGAAAAGGCGCTGCCATAAACCATAACTGAGCACCGTAAGTGCAGGTCCCCCACGCACATCCTCCTGGCGGGAAAATTCGCGGCCGATAAAAGGCGCGATTCCGAACACGTGAAAAAAATTAGCGCTCACCCGCTCCTGCTGGACGTACTCGACGTGGCCACCAGCGAAGAGATTCGCGCCATCCACACCGCCGCTGACGGCACTCTCCAGGAACGCGGTGTGATCGCGAATCGCTTCCCATTCGCGTCCGTTCATTCCCTCCTGAATACGAGACGCGCCATTTCGCGTCTGGACCGTCGTCGCTACCACGAGCCGGCCGGGATCGGGGTAGGGAAGCGCCTTGAAGAAGAGCGTGTCGACCAGTGAATAGATCGCCGCATTTGCGCCAATGCACAAACCCAATGTGGTAAGTACCGTGATGGTGAAGACCGGACTCTTGCGAACTTGGCGACTAGCGAACCGAAGATCATTCCAGAGCGGCATGGCAGCCCGTACTGTACCTACGGAGTAACCGTCATTTTGGTTCCCTGCATTCGGCACTACCGAATGTTGAAATTTGAAACGTGTTCTATCAGATCGTCCCGCTCCTCGATGCGCCGCACGTCGGCCATTCGCGGGCCCTTGTACAGCGCCGCCGCGAGGTCGCTCAGCCGGTTCGCTGGTCCAATCGCGTACACTTCCACTCGACCGTCCACAAGATTCCGCGCGTACCCTCTTAGCCCCAGGGCCTCTGCGCGCTCCTGCACGAAGTACCTGAACCCCACGCCTTGAACCCGCCCACCGACGAACCACCGCTTGGCGACCACCGGACCCATACCGCCATTGTGCGGCAGTACTTTCGACTACGGACCCGAGCCGCTCTATAACAACGCGTTTGCCACACTGAAGCTAGAATCCCATGCCCTTTCCGACACAGCGCCTGCGACGCCTGCGTTCCACGGAACCGCTTCGGCGTCTGGTGCAGGAAACGCATCTTGCCCCTTCACAGTTCATTCTTCCCCTATTTGTCTGTCCCGGCAAAGGCGTTCGCAAAGAGATCGGCTCCATGCCGGGGAATGCCCAGCTTTCAGTAGACGAACTGGTACGCGAAGCGGCGGCCTGCAAATCGCTTGGGCTCGGCGGCGTGATCCTGTTCGGCATTCCCGAAAGCAAAGACGAATTCGCCTCGGGTGCTTATGACCCGAATGGCATTACCCAGCGCGCGGTCCGCGCCATAAAACAGGAAGTCTCCGGCTTGCTGGTAATCACGGACGTTTGCAACTGCGAATACACCAGCCATGGCCACTGCGGATTCATCAACAATGGCGAGGTTGATAACGATCGGACTCTGGAGTGGCTCTCCAAGACGGCCGTGTCACACGCCGAGGCGGGCGCCGATGTTGTTGCCCCGAGCGACATGATGGACGGGCGGGTGGGCGCGATTCGCCGGGCGCTGGATTCCGCGGGCCACATCAATACCCCCGTCCTCTCGTATGCCGCAAAATACTCGTCCGCCTTCTATGGACCATTTAGGGAAGCGGCCGAATCTACTCCGCAGTTCGGGGATCGAAAGACGTATCAAATGGACCCTGCGAACCGGAGGGAAGCGATGCGTGAGATTGCGCTCGATCTCGAAGAGGGTGCGGACATGATTATGGTCAAGCCGGCACTGCCATACCTGGATGTCCTCCGCGAAACCCGTGATGCCTTTGATGTGCCGCTGGGAGCCTACCAGGTGAGCGGAGAATTCAGCATGATCATGGCCGCCGCACAAAACGGCTGGCTGGATCTCGATCGCACGATTCTGGAGACGCTCACCTGCATCCGCCGGTCGGGAGCGGATTTCATCCTCACTTATTTCGCGAAACGGGCTGCCGAGTTGTTGGGCTAAGCGGAAGGCCTCAGGGCTGAGGCAATCGGCCCAATAAGTAATAGCGCTGAGGCTGGCCTCGATCGCCACCTACTTGCGCTGAGCGTGCCACGTGAACGGCGATGGCCTGCCCAGGCTTGAAGTCCGCCTGAACTTTCATTACGTCGTCGGGGGACTCCACGAGTTTTCTATTGATGGACAGAATAGCGTCTCCCTCGTGCATCCCGATATCCTCCGCGAATGATCCGGGATCAACGGCTAACACCTTCACCCCGCTGCCGTCGCCGATATTCAAGTCCTTGCGCTCTTTCTCGGTCAAACGCACGATCGTTATGCCGAACTTCGCCGAACCAGTCTGCTTGAGTATCGGCTTTTCGGGTTCATTTGGGGGGCGATTCGAGGAAAGCTGCAACTCATCTGCCCACACCACTGAGCGCTCTTCAATTGGTACTTTGAATTGGAGTTTCTGCCCGTTGCGGTCGACAGTGAAGGTCGCTACCGAACCGATCGGCATGTCGGCAACTTTCGTGACGAGCTCGTCACCATCCTTCACCGGATGATCGTTCATTGCGGTGATGATGTCGTCCGCCTTCACTCCGGCCTTTCCGGCCGGACCATTCTTAGCGACGACTTCGACCAACACGCCGTGATTTAGACCGAAGGCTTCCATCATGTCCGCTTGATTGGGGTTGGCCGGGAAGCGAATGCCGATCGAACCCCGGACCACCCGGCCCTCGCGGATGATATCGTTGTACACTTTCACCGCCATGTTGGAAGGTAAAGCAAACCCGATGCCTTCGTAAGATCCGCTCCGCGTCGCGATCATCGTGTTAACGCCGATCACCTCGCCGCGTGTGTTTAGCAGTGGCCCTCCGCTATTGCCCGGGTTGATGGCGGCGTCTGTTTGCAGGAAGTTTTGAAACTGGTTTGCACCGGGCAGATCACGGCTAGTGCGCTCGGCGCTGATGATACCCGCCGTAACTGTAGCTTGCAACCCGAACGGGGAGCCGATCGCAATCACCCAATCACCTACCTGCACGCTATCGGAATTTCCGATCTGAACCGGCACGAGAGGCCCTTTGGGGTCGATTTTCAGAACCGCTAGATCGGTTTCCTTGTCGATTCCGACGACTCGTCCGCGATAATCCGTATTGTCGCCGGCAAGGCGGACTTTGATGCGATCGGCATTCTCGACCACGTGCTGGTTTGTGATGATATAGCCATTCCGATCGACAACGAAACCGGTACCCGAACCCTCCGTGCGGAATGAGCGTTGCTGAGGTCCGCCAAAGAAATGTTTGAACACGTCGGAGGGATCTTTCGGTTCGGCATTTTCGCCGTTGTCTTCATCCTCTGAATTTTCTTTGGGCCGCACCCCACGCTTGCCCGGCTTTGGTAGATAGTCGGATTCGATGTAAACGACCGATGGCTCCACTCTTTTCGTCAGCTTCGTAAAGTCGTTCGCAATCGGGTCAGCTTTGGGAATATTCAGCGGAGTGGCATCTGGCGCAACGGCAGAAACTTGGCGCTCGGCCTTTACGCCTGTATTGGTTATTATTCCGATCGCAATACCGACAGCGAGGGTGATGAGCAGCAGTCCGAAGCTAAGGAGCCTTTGCTGCCTGATCTTTTGAAACAACTGCATTTGCGGAGTAAGAACCTTTCGCGCGTAACTCTAGTATAAGGAAGCGAACGGCCTGCCAAAATCTCACGCCGCCACGCTATGTCGGATGTTGCACCTGGAGGCCTGGTTTCAGTTCCACAGCGAGAATTCCGGTTAAGATGAAGGCGCCCCCGGCAAGCGATGAGACGGTCAGTCGTTCTCCGCCCACCGCAACCGCGGTTGCCAAGGCAAAGACGGGCTCGAGAGCGAAGATAAGCGCTGTTCGCGTCGCAGTTGTGTATTGCTGGCCCCAGGTCTGCAAGGCGAAGGCGACGGCGGTGGCAAATATCGCCGTCAGGATAATCGCGCCAATCACCCCTCTGCTCCAGACCACGCGCGGCGGTTCGAAAAGAAGGGATAGGCCGGATAGCACCGCGGCGCAGGCGATCTGTCCGAGCGCCACGGCCTGAAACTTTTCCCGCTGTGAGTAGTAGCCGAGAACCAGAAGATGAAATGCGAAGGCGACCGCACAACCAACCGTAAGTACGTCCCCCCTGTTCATTCGGAAACCGGCATCGACGTAGGGCAGTGTCATAATCACCATGCCTGCGGTTGCGACCGCGATACCTATGAGCTCGCGCGCCTGCGGCCACCGCCGATACATGCCGGCGCTAATCAAAGGAACCAGAACGATATAGAGCCCGGTTAAGAAGCCCGAATTCCCGGCGCTGGTGTATTTCAAACCGCCGGTTTGGAGCACGTATCCCAACCAGAGGAACAGGCCCGCCGCAGCGCCGCCGCGGAAGCCCCGCCAAAGCGCTCCCGCCCCGGTGCCTCGAAATGCCGGCAAAAACATAGCCAGCATGCAGGCGGAGGCCAGCCCGAAGCGTACCGCCAAAAAGTACATCATTGAAATATGGGGAAGTGCGCTCTTGACGACTACGAAGGTAGTCCCCCAGACAAACGCTACAGCCGCGAGAGCGAGATCAGCCTGCCAGCGCGCGGGCGCCTTTTCACGGGCGATCATTCGGCCCGTGTCGAACCCGGTTCTTCCCCTCTGATCGAGTCCACGATCGCCGCCAGGACCAGGAGAATTCGCCGTAAGCCTATTTCCCGTCCATCCGGCTGATACCATTCCTGCTTTGTGTGCGCTCCACCGCCTTGGCCGCCTGCGCCAATCGAGATCGCCGGCAATCCGAGCGAAAGTGGCACATTAGCGTCTGTCGAGGCGCAATCTACCCGGGAACGGATTTTCAAATATCCATCTACGGCTTGAACCGTTTGGAGGAGAGTTGAGCCGGCCGGTAATCTGCCGCCAGGCCGAGATCCAAGTTCCTTGATCTTGGCCGTCAGTCGGCCCGCCCGAACCGCACGGTTCTCGCGCTCCAGCGCGCGCTCCACGCCAGCAGTCAGCAAACCGGCCAGATCGTCCAGTAAGCCCGATTCTTCGGAACGGAGATCCAGTTTGGTGCGGGCAGATCCGGGAATCGAGTTGATGCTCGTACCTCCTTCGACAATGCCGAAGTTGTAAGAGGATCGCGTCTTGTCAATGTGTAGCCGCTGTTCGGCCATTTCCGTGAAAGCCGAGATCATATGCGCCATCGCATGGACCGGATTCGGAGTGCCATAGTCGTTCCAACTGTGTCCGCCCGCTCCAGCGAAACTGATCTCGAACCGGCGGCTTGCAAGCGCCTGCGCTGTCACATGATCTGTGGAAGGACCGTCGAGCACGATGAACGCTTTCATACGAGCCAGATCGCCCTCTTCGGAGTTGCGAGTCGTTTGACGGCACAGATAGCGCATGCCGCTTAGGTTCCCCTCGCCCTCCTCTCCTACATTGGCGACGAGTAGCAAAGAGTTCCTCATTTGATCCAGATCTGGAAGTTCTGCAAGTACCCGGGCGATCGCTAGTAACGCAGAGAGGCCGGAGCCATTGTCCGAAACTCCTGGACCGATCAGGCGCCCATCCGGCGCAAGGCTGACTTCTTCCGGGCGGCTGGGCGCGAAAACTGTATCTAGGTGGGCTGATACTACTATCGGGGGCGTGGTGCTTTCATTGAATTGAGCCAACATATTTCCCGCTCGATCGAGCCTTGCGATCCACCCGAACGATTCCAGTTGCTCGCGGAACCACTCCGCGCGTTGCTGTTCGAAGAAAGTCGCAGCGGGAATCCGGCAAAGCTGCAAATGCTGCTCGTTGATCCAGGCCCGTTCGCGGTTAAACCAGCGTTGCGCGTGAAACAGAGCTGGTTGCTCGGCTAAGTGAGCGATGCGGCGTGTGTCGAGCGCGCCTGGGCCGGGCAGCGTCTTAGGTTGTGTCGCCAAGCGGTGTTCCGATAAAAGGTAGTCTACGTTATATTACGCCCGTAACTCTGTGGCGTCGGCCGAATTGGCTCGGAGTACTGGAACGCCGTCGCCCTGGTAGTCCTTGCGCAGGTTGGCAATCCTCCATACAATCGCTAAATACCCAGAGTATGCTGAGCGTACGTAGCGGAGGAGATAATTATGTTCTGCCCTTCCTGTGGGAATGAAGTCGGTACCGCGACGGTCTGTGCGCGTTGCGGCGCATTAGCTGGAAACGGGCCCGCGGTTTCGATGGCTGCGGCACCGGGTCTGTCCGATAACGCAGCGGGTGCGCTCGCTTATGTCACCATCATCCCCGCGATCATTTTCTTAGTGATGGCCGAGTACAATCGCCGGCCGTTCATTCGGTTTCATTCTTTCCAATCGATTTTCCTGGGAGTGGCCTGCATCATCGTGACGACTGTGCTGACGTTCATCCCGGTGATCGGCTGGATCCTTGATCCGCTGGTGATGATCGCTTTCTTTGTGTTCTGGCTGATCGCAATCATCAAGGCTTCCGGCGGCAAGGAATACGAAATTCCATTCATCGGTGCATTCGCGCGCAAACAGGCGCAGGGTCAATAGACCTTCTTGTGAGGCCAGGACCTCGCCCGCCCTGTGGCGGGTTCCCAGCAGGCGGCTGCAGTTTGTTATGGAGCATCAGGGGTCCGGCCGTTGAGCGCCCGTCCGGCTACCAGTCCCTCTGTCCCTTATCGCGTCTATACTGAAAATTAGCCCCGCAATCCAAATGAATACCTATGTGAAGTTTGGGATTTTGATGGCCCTTATTGTGGGATCGCTCGTCTGGCTTGCCCTCGGCGGTGTGAAAGATACCAAGACCTACTACAAGACAATCACGGAGCTCCAGCAGATGGGCAAGTCGGCCCAGGGCCGAAAGTTCCGGGTGGGGGGTGACGTGGAACCTGGCTCCATCAAGAAGGCCGGTGCCCAGGTTTGCTTTGTTCTGCATCAGGGCGCTCAGACGTTGAATGTTGTGTATACCGGCTCTGATCCGCTGCCCGATACGTTCCGGGACAACGCCCAAGCTCTCGCGGACGGCCGGCTCGGCCCTGATGGCGTGTTTCAAGCAAACAGTATCCAGGCCAAATGCGCTTCGAAGTATGAGGCCAAACCTCCGCATGGCAACCTGTCCCACGAAGCTGTGCCCTCGAAGGTTAGCTCTGTCTCGCAGCCGGCGCTCTCAGCCGGGCACTCTTAAGACCTCCAAGCGTTTGGAAATCGAATGGAAAATATCGGCGCGTTATCGGTTCTGCTTGCGTTTTGTTTAACCGTGTTCGCGGTGATCGCCGCTGTTACGGGTAAATATGCCCGAAGGCCGTTCCTCATAGTCAGCGCGGAGCGGGCCGTTTACGCCACCTGGAGCCTGCTCACCCTTGCTTCTGTTGTCCTGATTTCGGCGCTCATTAGTGGCGATTACCGTCTCGCCTACGTGGCCGGCCACAGCAATCGGGCCATGTCCGGCCTTTACAAGTTCACTGCGTGGTGGGGCGGCCAGGAGGGCTCGCTTCTCCTATGGAGTTGGCTGCTTTCGACGTATTCAGCCGTGGTTGTCTTCACCAACCGCCGAAAGTTCCGCGAGATGATGCCGATCGTGGTCGCAATCATGATGACCACGCTCGCCTTCTTCGTGGGAATGATCACCTTCGTGGCGAGTCCCTTCCGGGTATTCATGGTCGGAAAAGGCATCATCGATGTGGGCGACGGCAACGGCTTGAGCCCACTGCTGCAGTGGTGGACGATGGCGATTCATCCGCCCTTCCTCTATCTCGGCTACGTCGGCTTTACTGTACCGTTCGCGTTCGCTATGGCGTCGCTGATTACTCATCAGCCGGGCGAAGCGTGGATTCACACCACGAGGCGGTGGGCTATCGTGAGCTGGCTATTCCAAAGCACTGGAATTCTGCTCGGAATGGGCTGGGCGTACACAGTGCTCGGATGGGGCGGTTACTGGGGTTGGGATCCCGTCGAAAACGCAGCTCTCATGCCCTGGATCACGGCTACAGCATTCCTTCACTCCGTGATGATGCAGGAGAAAAAGGGAATGATGAAGGTCTGGAACATGGTGCTGGTTTCCGCCACGTTCCTCCTGAGCATTCTCGGCACCACGCTCACGCGCACGGGTCTCGTGGCTTCGGTTCACGCTTTCGCGCAATCGCCAGTGAAACCGTATTTCACCACTTTTGTCCTGGCCGGCACGGGCCTGGCGATCTTTGCGATCGTCAAAAATCTTGGCTATCTGAAGAGTGAAGCGAAACTGGAGAGCGTCGTCTCGCGCGAATCCAGTTTTCTCTTCAACAACGTGATCCTGCTGGCGAGCTGCTTCGCGATCCTCTGGGGCACTCTGTTCCCGGTCGTGATGGAAGCCCTCACGGGTGAGAAGGAGACGATCGACGCTCCTTATTACAATCGCGTCAATGTCCCCATTGCGCTCTTTCTGATTCTCTTGACCGGCGTCGGCCCGCTCATCGCCTGGCGGAAAAGCTCGCTGAACAGCTTGAAACGAGCATTTCTCATCCCCAGCATCGTTGGTGTTCTTGTCGCAGTACTGCTAGCGCTGGCCGGCATCCGCCAGATCGCGCCGCTGATTTCTTTTGGCCTCTGCGCCTTTGTTCTCGCCTCCATCGCTGGCGAGTTCTGGAAAGGTTCACGCGCTATTGAAGCCAAAGAGCACTTGTCTTTCCCGAGAGCTGTTTTCGAGCTCACCTGGCGCAATACGCGCCGCTATGGTGGATATCTCGTTCACGTCGGCGTCGTGATCATGTTCATCGGATTCACTGGCAGCGCCTTCAACCAGCACGAAGTTCGCAATCTGGGTCTGAACCAGAGTCTTCGTTTCGGCCATTACGATCTTCGACTTCTCAGCGTGAACGACGGTGACAACGGAAATTACCAATTCACCCACGCCGCGCTCGACGTATCGCGAAACGGCCAAACCATCGCTCAGCTCAATCCAGAGATCCGCCTCTACAAATCGAGCCAGCAACAGGCCTCGATCATCGGCATACGCCGCCACCTCGACGAAGACCTATACGTAAACTTTTCCGGCATAACACCCGACAGCACGAAAGCTATTTTTCAGTTGTATATCTTTCCGCTCGTGTCCTGGATCTGGATCGGCTACTATGCCCTGCTGTTCGGCACGATCATCTGCTTAATTCCTGGAAAGGTGCGCCTGCAATACGCGCGCACGGAGGTTGTGGGCATTGCCACTGCGCCAGCCACGGTTCAGCCCTGACACCTTGCGGCGCTGCTCCGCCGCTTTCCGATCTGGAAACGCCCGGCTTGTATTCGCATTTTTTGCTGTAATCGCCGCACTGATAGCGCAGGACGCAGCGTCCTACATGTCTGGGAACGTTACCCGCGTAGGGAACAAGCTGGCGTGCCGCTGTGGCGGCTGCCGCAATACGGTGGGCAATTGCCCGATGCTTCGCTGCGATTCCGCCGATCCCATTCGGCGCCGCATCTACCAGATGCAGCAAAAGGGCATGAGCGACAGCGCCATCATCGATACGATCGTTCGCGAGGAGGGTATCGTAGCGCTCGCCTCGCCGCCAACCAGAGGTCTGGGGCCGGTGATCACATGGGTGATGCCCGCCATCGTATTGGCGGTCGGGTTCGTTATTTACTACTGGTACGTGCGGAGGAATCGAAAGGCGCCCGAACCGCTTACGCCCGTCGACGAAGCGGCCATCGAGCGATTTCGTGCCCAGATTGACCGGGAGCTGGACGACTCGCCCGATACGCCATCAGAGCGCAAGCGTGACTCCGAACGCAAATGATCATTGCCTTTGCCATCCTCATCGCACTCGGCGCGCTTTTCTTCACGCTTGCCATTCGTGATAAGGATGTGCCAGAGCCGGTTCCTGTCTCACCGATCCAGCATCTCGAAGATCGCAAGCAGGCAATTTATGAAAATCTGCGCGATCTGCAGTTCGAATACCGGCTCGGGAAGTTGTCAGACGAGGATTACCAGCAGACCAAGCAGGCGCTGCAGAAGGAACTGGCAGGCGTCTTGATGGAGATGGAAGAAACGATCAAACGACTTGGGCTGCAACCAACGCGCGTTCCTCAGAAGTCACCCCAACCGAAGCCCGCGCGAACTGCGGCAAAAGCGACGGTATGTCCCTACTGCGGCGCCAGCTTCCCCCAAGCACTCAAATTCTGCGGAGAATGCGGCAGGGCCATCGCATGAAGGACCTCCTCCGGCTGAGCGCGCTTGCTGTTCTGGGTGCCGTCTCGCTGTTTGCTTCCATTGACGGAACTATCCTGAACGGAACCACCGGCAAGCCGCAGCCGGGAATCAGCGTCACTCTGGTCAAACCCGGCCAGGGCGGTATGCGCACGCTCGGAACCATTACCACCGACGCATCCGGTCATTTTCTCTTTCAAAACGATGAGCCGGGTGGAGGCCCACAACTACTGCAGGCCAATTTCGAGGGCGTCAATTACAACAAGCTGCTGACGCCTAACATCCCAACCTCGAACGTGGAGCTGGATGTGTTCCAATCCACCAAATCGCCCGCCGCGGTTCAGCTTGCACAGCGCATGCTGGTTGTTGAGCCGACCATAAGCCAGGTGGCGGTGAATGAAACCGTAATCGTCCAGAACCCCTCGAAGGAGACCTTCAACAATCCTGATGTGGGAGGTCTCCGGTTTTATTTGCCACCCGCTGCGAATGGCCAAGTCCGGATTAACGCACAAGGCCCGCAGGGAATGCCGCTCCCTCGCGCGGCCGAGAAGACTGAGACGTCTGATATCTTCAAGATCGATTTTCCGGTTAAGCCGGGGCAAACGGAATTCGAGATCACTTACACTCTGCCCGTTGGCTCGCCAATGACGTTTCACGGGCGCGTCACTGATATCAAAGGAATGCAGACGAGCCCGCTCCGCGTAATCGCGCCATCCGGCGTGACGCTCTCCGGGAAAGATATTCAACTGGTCGGCACCGAGCCCAAAACGCAAGCGGCCATCTACACCGTGACGGCTCCTGACATCTTCTCTTTCGACGTGAAGGGCACCGGCTCGCTGCACGCTGGCGGCGAAGCAGCAAATTCTCCGGACACGAGTGACGAACCCCCGCTCACCGAGGGCAAGCCGCAGATCTACACCCATTTACCGTGGCTCCTGGCGCTAGCCGGCGGCATTCTGGGTGTGGGACTGATTGTGCTTTACCGCAGCTCGCCCGTGCGCTCTCCTTCTGGTAAGTAGCCCGAACGAATGCCTGACCCCATCTCCGCTGCGATAGAAATATCCAGCCTTTGGAAGTTCTATGGCGATTACCCGGCGCTCCGCGATGTCAGCCTCGGCGTCGGTGAAGGCTCCTGCTGTGCGCTCCTCGGGCGAAACGGAGCGGGGAAGACGACGCTTCTTCGCATCCTCGCCGGCCTCTCACACTTCCAGCGCGGAACGGTTCGAATTGCGGGCGAATCGCCGCGCTCCGGTGTGGTCCAGCGGCAGATCGGATTCTTGGGTCATGGAATCGGTGTGTACGAGGACCTGTCCGCCCTCGAAAACCTTTTTTTCTTCGCACGCATCGCCGGAATCAGGGACCGTAAACGCGCCGTCGAACTATGGCTTGATCGCGTAGGTCTCGCCCGCGTCGCCACCATGCCTGTTCGGCAGTATTCACGCGGCATGCGCCAGCGCCTCGCGCTCGCTCGCACGTTCCTCCATTCGCCCCGGATTCTACTGCTCGATGAGCCGTTCACCTCGCTCGATGATCGCGCCATCCTGATGTTGAGCGAGCTCCTCGTTCAGGCCCGGGAGCGCGGCGCGACCATCGTTCTCTCCACGCACCAGCTCCGCGAAGCTCTCGCCGTCGCCTCGCACGTGGCTCTTCTCGAAAACGGGCGGCTGCGCCATGCCGGCGAGCGCACTCCTGAGATGCTCGACGATGCCAGCCACCTCTATCGCGTCTACACCGATCAGGGTGCTGCTTGACTGGTCCTTTTCTAAGCAACTCGCGCAAAACGGGCGCGGTCACCAATCTATCGCGCACAACGCCACAAACCGGCTGTGCGCTTGCCGCGCCGAGCGAAGAACGGCG
>JAFATG010000304.1 GCA_019244055.1 Acidobacteriaceae bacterium
ATTCGGCAAAACACCCGAACAGGTGAAGGCCGAAGGGACGCCCGACTGGCTGGTCCCGCACCGTGTGTTCCAAGGCAACCGGCCCTCGAACGTCATCCTGGCCGACCGGCTGACCCCGGAAGTACTCGGAAAACTGGTTGCGCTCTATGAGCACAGCGTCTTCACGCAAGGCGCGGTGTGGAATATCGACTCGTTTGACCAGTGGGGCGTGGAACTGGGCAAGGTGCTGGCACAGCGAATCATTCCCGAGCTCGAGAGCGCGCAGGAGCCGTCGCTGGCACATGATAGCTCCACGAATAACCTTATTCGCTATTACCGAACCTTGAAGAAAAGCTGATAAATCATTGCTGTCTCAAGCACACGTCGGCGGTCTGAAGCGCCAGCTTGGTCGGGTCGAGATCTGTCCTGTTCGACAGAATGATGATCGTCAATTTGTCTTCCGTGAAGCGGTCAATCATCGTCCGAAAGCCCATAGTGCTGCCCGAGTGCCACATGCTCGTGTGATTGTGATACGGGTCAAGGAACCATCCGAAGCCGTACAAAACCGGCTTGCCAGGATTTAAATTATCTTCGCCGGGCTCCGCTGGCCAGTGCGGCTGCGATCCGTCGGCCAACTTGACCGGCGTCAACGCCGCCGCCATCTCATCTTTGCTCAGAAGCCGATGGCTTTCGAGCGCGTCATCCCACTTCGCCAGATCCTCGAGATTGGAATAAATGCCGCCATCGCCTAACGTGGCCGAAGTAGGGCTCTGATCCGTTTCGATAAACTTGTCCCCCTCCTTCGTAAATCCATAGGCGCGATTGGGCACCACATTTCGTCCGCGCATATAGACCAGCGTGTTGCTCATGTGCAGCGGCCCAAAAATCCGCTCCTGTAGGAACTGACCGAACGGCTCCCCGGAAACCTTGGCGATAATGACTCCGAGCAGCACGTACCCCGAGTTGCTGTAAGCCCAGCTCGTGCCCGGCGGAAATCTTCCACTTGACGCTTCTTTCAGCAGCCGAAGCACCTCTTCGTCCTGAATCTGATGGTCGGCAGTCCAGATCGTGCCTTTAACGTTTTCGGCTTTTCGCATCAAATAATCGTCGTAATCCGGCAGTCCCGAGGTGTGTGTCAGGAGCTGGCGAATGGTAATGCTTCGCCCATAAGCCGGAAAATCGGGGAAGAGATCGGCCAGCGTCTCGTCGTATCGAAGCTTCCCATTCCGGACGAGCAGCATGGTAGCCATCGCGGTGAACTGCTTGGTGAACGACGCTAATCGGAAATCCGTTTGGGCGTCGATCGGCGCGAGTGTTCGTAAATCGCGAACACCATAGCCACACTCAAAGATCTTTCGTCCATTTTTCCGAACCAGAACTGCCATCCCGGGAGATTTTTCATCAGCTAACGGCGCGAAAATGGCGTTAATCCTGGTGCTGGTCTCATCCTTCTTCGCCGCGGAAATCGGCAGCGCCGGAGACATTAAAAGCGCTACCAACGCCGCTATCGAGATCGGCCTTCTTATCGTTCGAAGGCGCCTCCCGTTTCTTTCAGTCATTCAGTAGAGTATAGGGCCGGACGTCATAAGCGTTCCAACTCAACGAGCGGTTAGCGACTTGAGATTTCTCAGCTTGTGAAAACGCAAGCGTTTGAACTCGCCTGCCCGGCGTGGTAATCTTGCGGTTCGTTAAAGTGAGGACAGACCGTCATGGACTTAAACACGGTGCAACAGATTGAACGCGCAATTGACGCTCTGACACCCGAGCAGCGGGAAGAACTGTACCTGTGGCTTGACGAGCATTATTTGCAGCCGAGCGACATTCAGCTTAAAGCCGCCATTGACGCGGGACGCTTTGATGAGCGCATTGCCCGGGCCGTTGCCGATCATAAAGCCGGAAGAACCGAACCCCTGTAGCGCGGTCCATTGAATGGACCGCGCCAATGCGGACTTTTGGAGAGAATACCGGGCTTTGCTCGCCGACATCCGCAACCGAGCGGACAAGCAATTCGCGCTGCTTAGAGCAAACCGGCGTCGTCCTTCTTTGCAATTCAAGAAGCTAACCGAGCGCGGCGGACAGGAACTCTGGTCGGCGCGGGTGACGCTCAAGTCTCGCGCGCTCGCCGTGAAACTCGATGATGACTATATCTGGTTCTGGATTGGTGAACACGAGATTTACCAAGCCATGATTTAGGCTCAGTCGCACAAAGGGTAAGTCTTGCGACATCAACCCAGGCCTGAAGACATCGGCATTCTTGGCGCTTTTGCAAGACTCTGTCGCAGAACTGCAGCGCTGTTTCCTTGTTTCGTGCTCCCTGGCGATTCCGGTTACCTGTCCGCCCGATGCTCATCGGGCCGGGCGCCCTACCGTGTAGTCTTCAGCAACCCGTATACATCCACTTCGTTCCGTGCTCCGATGTATACCCGTCCGTTGACTACGGTTGCAATAACGAATCGCACCGATATGCCCGCCCTGTCCCGGTCCGAGTTCTGCCCGCTGTTATACAGTTCATGCGAGACATCCACGGCGTCGTAGGCATGAAGCACCGCTATTCTCTCCTGGAAGGCTTCCCAGGTCCTGGTAGATACGGTCCATACAATCCCATCGTGGTCGCCATTGGCCGAAACCGAAGGCGTAGCTCCTGGATTTACCGGCCGTCCACTGCCCTGGTGAGCTGGTGCAAGCTTGCCATCGTGAACAGCGAGCTCGTGAATCACATCGTCGTCTCCGAAAACATACACGTGCTGATTCCAATAGGCCGGCGCGGCATGAAGCTTCCCCTGTAACTTCACGGTCTCCACTACATCGTCGGACTCGCGGTGGTAACCGCCCATGTGATCCCGGTCGATCACAAATAGATTGCCGTCCTTGCCGCCTATCAGCACCAGATGCGGGTGCGGCCCTTTCTGATCCGGAAGAAAGATCGGGCCGCCCGCGCCCAGATCGTCGTCGTTCTTGTTCAACACTGCTTCGTTGTGCGGGGTGAAATAGCCGCGAACCGAAATTTTGTTCTGATCCAAGGCCAGCTTCAGAATCGTGTCGCCGAAATCCCGCCCGTTCGTCGCATCGAACGTCCCGTTGCCGGTCACCACAAAGATATTCCCGCTATCATCGGCCGCGGGACCGGTGTCGCTTTGCCAAATGCCGCTTTGGTCCGCATCGGGCGACGTATTGAATGCCGCTCTCTGCCGCAGTGTTTGCGCGTCGTAGGCGATTACCCACCCGTGGTAATCACCCACGTCGCACGAGGAGGCCCACGTGAGATACACCGTCCCGCGCGTAAGCAGGAGTGCGGCGCGCGGGTTTTCTGCTCGTGGATCAAAAGAGATCTTTTTCTGCTGGGCGCCACCGCCCTGAACGGACCCCTTAATTGCCACCGGGCTACCGGGGCGTTCCTTGCCTGTCCTCACGTCAAGCGCATGGAGTTTTTGGACGTACAGACCCGGCTCCTTTTCCTCCTTTGTGCGGGCGAGCAAGTACAGCGTTCCGGCCGTTTCATCTATGACCGGCGTGGACGTGATTCCAACCTCAGGATTGATGAACGGACACTGAACATCGCCGGCGGCGACTGTCGAAATTCCATTCTGCGGACTGAGGAAACTCACGTGCCAGAGCGGTGTTCCAGCTTTATCGACGTCAAACGCATATACGCTGTCGTGCTCCGTAGCGATAAAGAGTATGTTGTGTTTCCCTTTGCCGGGAATCTCTAAAGCCGAAAGATAAAGGGGTTGGGCATACACGTCGCCATCGACCTTGAGCGAAAAGACCTTGCCGAAAGTTCGAGCATTTACGTTTCGAGGCGTGAGCGTTGTCTCATGGGAATTCGATCCGAATCGAGCGTTGCTGTACTGCGAGGTCGTGACCTGCAGTTGATTTGTCTGCTGAGCGCAGGCGCAGGTTCCCGCCGCCAGGTAGCCGATCAGAGTCGCCGCCTTCACGCGTAATACCCCGCGAGAATAGAATACTACATAGCGATTGCGCGGCCTTCGTCGGGAGTAGCCTATTCCTCGCGCAAAACCGCGATGGGATCAACGCGTGCGGCGCGGTGTGCAGGCAAGTACGCCGCTATCGCGGCCACCAAAGCAAGCAAGAGCGCGACGGCGGCGAAGGTCCAGGGATCGGTTGCCTTCACTCCGTAGAGCTGGCTTGCTAAGAGGCGCGTTAAGCCGAATGAGCCTACCAATCCGATCAGGACGCCCAACACGCCGACCCGCATGCCCTCTCCAAGCACAATCCCAAGGACTTGATGCTGGCTGGCGCCGAGCGCCATCCTGATCCCGATATCGCGCAGGCGCTGTGCTACCGAATAGGCCATGACGCCATACACTCCAATCGCGGCCAGCAGCAAAGCGAGCGAAGCGAACCCGCCGAGAAGATACGTGAGGAAATTCCGCAGGCCCAGCGGCTGTGAGGCCACGGCGTTGAGCGTTCTTACGTCCCCGATCGGTTGATCCCGATCGAGCTCTCGAATGGCCTGGCGCACTGAAGAAAAGACAGTCAACGGATTCGCCGACCGGGTTCGAATCAAAAGATTGCGCGGGATCATCAGCCACGGATGCTGTGTGTAGGGCACATAGATTTCCGGCATGAAGTCCACTTCCGGTCCTTGTGTCCGAACGTTTCCCGCAACGCCAACCACCGTTAACCACGACGGTGGTGCCCACGAAATTCTGAGCCGTTTGCCGATAGGATCCTGTCCTGGCCAATACTTCCGTGCGAGCGCTTCATTCACGATGGCGACATGCATGGCGTTTTGGGTGTCGTACTCAGTAAACGCTCTTCCTCTCTTGAGCGGGATTCGGAGCACCTCAAAGTATCGCTGGCCGACGGGCAGGTAGTTGGCATCCGGCATCTCGGCGGGTGCGGGATTTGGATTCTCCGGAGTCACAAACCCTTGTCCTGCCCACCCGTAAAACGGAATGCCTCTCGAAACCGTTGCACTTTGGATGCCGGGCATGTGGCTCAAGCGCGTGAGCAGAGTTCGATAGAACTCAGCCTGCTGCTCTTCCTTATACTTGACCTCATCTAGAGAAACTCGAAGTGTGAGTACGTGATCCGGCTGGAAGCCCACGTTGATGTGGTGCATCTTAAACAGCGTTTTCACCATCAACCCGGCGCTGACCACGAGCACCAGTGCCAAGGCGAACTCTGCCGACACGAGCAGCCTCCGGATCTTGCCTGCGCTTGCGCCCTCCGTACTGGACCGGCTGCTCTCTTTTAAGGAACTGCTCAGGTCCAGATTGGAGAACCCGACCGCCGGAAGAAGTCCGAACACGATTGCGGTCACAAACGCGATCGCGGCCGCATAGAAGAGCACGATTCCGTTTAGGCTCGCAGTTTCAATACCGGGCGTATCGACAGGCGCGATTGCTACCAGACCCTTCGTTCCCAAGCTCCCAATCCAGAGTCCGGCGAAGCCGCCGAACATCGAAAGCAAAAAGCTTTCTGTTAGCAGTTGCATGACGAGCCGCCCGCGATTCGCTCCAAGCGCCTTTCGCACGGCCAGCTCGCGTAAGCGCGCCGCGCCGCGAGCGAGGAGCAAATTGGCCAGATTGACACAGGTGATCAATAAGACCAGGGCCACGGCGACCAGCAGCACTAACAGTGCCGGGCGCGAATCGCCGGCAATTTCATCGTGCAGACTTATTAGCCCCACGCCCCACCCCGCATTATCCGGGTAGCGCCTCTGCAGTGCAGCAGAGATCGTGTCCATCTCCGCCTGTGCTCGTTGCAGCGTAATGCCGGGCGCCAACCGGCCAATCGCAATGAAGTTATGGGCGTCCCTCACCGGATTGCTGAGATCCAGCCGGGAGATCCAGATCTGGGCATTCACGTCCTGACGCCGTGAGTAGGAATCAGAGAAACCGGGCGGCATGATGCCGATTACGGTGTAGCTTTCACTGTTCAGTGAAATCGATTTGCCGACAGTAGAACGATCGCCGCCGTAGCGCCGCTCCCAAAGCGCGTGTCCGAGAATAACCACACGCGCGCTCCCAGGTCGTCCCTCTTCCGGCAGAAAGCTGCGCCCGAGTAATGGTTGTACTCCCAGCACGGAGAAGAGGTTTGGCGTCACTTGCTCCGCTCGGATTTCGACCGGATCGCCAGTGCCGGTCAGATTGAAACTCTGAAAAGGATCGATGAGAGCCATATCCGAAAAGACATGGTTCTCTCTCTTCCAATCGTTGAAATTGGCCGCTGAAACGACGTTGTGATACCAGCCGCGGCGAGGATTTTGCTCCCACGCCACCACTAGACGGTTCGGGTTCTGGAACGGCAATGGCCGAAGCAACACCGCGTAAATTACCGAAAAAACCGCTGTGTTCGCGCCCATGCCAAGCGCCAGAGTCAATACTGCAGTCAAGGAGAACCCGGGCGATTTCCGCAATTGGCGCAGTGCGTAGCGCGCGTCCTGAAGAATGTTTGCGAATAACGGAAAACTGCGCCGTTCTCGCAAATCCTCTTTAAGCTGAGTGGCCCCTCCGAATTGGCGCCCCGCGGCTGCTTGCGCCTCTTTCACCGTCATTCCTTGGCGGACGTATCGATCGGTCAGTAGCGCAAGATGCGACTGTAGTTCCTCGTCAAACTCCTGTTCCGCAGAACGCTGCCGGAAAAGCGTCTTCAGGCGCGAGACAAACGTGCGCAGCGCAGTCACGGCAGTCTACCCGTTATCAGCCAGCTTCAGCACCCGCCCCACTATGCCGGCAATTCGCTCCCAGTTTTCCGCTTCTGCGGTGAGCTGTTTCCGGCCGCTCCGGGTGATCGAATAAAACTTCGCCTTTCGATTGTTTTCCGAAGTCCCCCAGTCCGAATCGATCCAGCCTTTCTGCGATAGCCGTAGCAGGGAAGCGTAGACGGTGCCTTCATTCAGCCGGAGGACATCTTCACTGAGTTGCTCGATCCGGCGTGCGATTCCATAGCCGTGCAACGGACCCATCGCATTGAGTGTTTTAAGGATCATCAGATCCAGCGTCCCCTGAAGGACTTCAGAACGGATCGGTTTCAAAAGGTGATATCTCCTATGCGCATGCCAAAGAAGAGTGTAGCACACACTTTTGCGATGACAAAAGGAGAACTGCGTATTATTGCTTGGAAGCTCAGTGAATATCTAGAGACAGATTCACCACTTCAAATGCGAACCGCTCTGGGGGCAGGGAAGAGATTGGGCTCGGCGTCATGCTGTACCAGGTACGAAACGCCGTCGCCGCTACTGAGTTGTTCAAGTAGAACAGGAACTGATCTGAGCAACAGCGGATTGGCGGCATCTGCCGGAAGGCGAGCCGCAGGCCGACCGCTTTCTCAAGCTGGACACCGTCGGTATCGACGGCCTTGTCCTCGAGCAGTGTCACGAAGCTGCTACGGCCCGCATGCGGCCAGACATCCGTATGGAGCAAAGTCCGAAGTTCAATACGCGTGCCGAACGTGATCTCGCACTGGCGGATCCATTCGATGACGGCATCGCCCCAATGCCAGTAATTCAATAGACCGAGGTATTGATCGACCAGGTTGAGCGCCAGGTCCATCTTCCGCCGTTCGACTGCATCCTCGCCCGCGATCGCGTCGGCCGGAACCGAAGCGATCATGTCTTCCTGGTCGATGATTTCCGAGGCAATCGTCATCATCCTGTCCAGACGTTTTACGTCCGGCACGGTTTTCACCAGCAGCGGCGGAAGCTCGTGAGTCTTCCCGCCCGGTACTTCCACGAACCTTCGATCACCAACGATGTCCATATGCAGCCTCGCTGTCTGGATCGACAACTCGGTCGACTAACCCACCCCTCGAATCCATTGATTCGCTTGCAGCGGTCAAGGATTTCTTATATGCCCTGATTGTAAGAATGTCTCCGCTGGGTTGCAAGTTACTTAAAGCTCCTTCATGAACCTAGTTCCAAAGTTCTAGGTTTCGTTTCAGTACTTGTGCCATAAATATGGACGCTAAGCTTGGGGTATGCATTATCTGGGCCGCATCGTTTGGGCCCTATTTCTGCCCTTATCAGTCCTATCGGCCGCATCGTTTCCGTCCTGTACCCAATCTGCCCGGTCGGGCTATGCGTGCGAGCTCTCGTTTAATTGGTCAGCACGTGAGATTCCACAATCCTCTTCACCGTATAAGGACGAGCTATTGAATGTGGAGTTCCGCTCGCCGCAAGCGAAAACCTATCTCATGCGAGCGTTTTGGGATGGCGATCAAATGCTGCGAGTGCGCTTTACGCCCACCGAGCCGGGCTCGTGGACTTACCATCTGACGAGTTCTATTCACCGGTACGATAATCAGGAGTCCACAATCGCTGTCGCCGCGAGCGATGCGCCGGGTATCGTTGCAGTCGCGAACCTGCGCCATTGGCGCACCAGCAACAAGAAACCGCATCTGTGGTTGTCTGCCGCGGCTCCTTTTCTCGAAATCGATCAAGCCACGTTTGAGACGTGGCTCGACGCCCGCAAGCATGACGGGTTCACCCATGTTCGCGGTCCGCTGCTCACGATGAACGCGTCAGCGAAGCCTTTGGATGCCGATGACGTACCCAATCTCGCTTACTTTGCGGCCTTAGATGATCGCATCCTCGCCGCCGAATCGCGCGGGTTTACCCTCGACCTCCTCCTCGCGGACGAGTCCTTCGTCAAGTCGGGGATTCTGGATGATTGGCAGAAGCGAAACCCGCTTCTCCAGTACCTCATTTCCCGCTACGGAGGCTTGAACGTCAGTTGGCAAGGGATCGAGCATTTTGAAGATACGCCCGGCTCACGGGCACTGCTCCGGGACATGGGTTCGTTTCTTCAAAAGAACGACTCGTACCAGCACCCTCGCTCGACGGATGCTCGCGCCTCTTCCTCACCGCTCATTCCCGACGGTTGGATGAATTTTCTGATCGAAGCGAGTCCCGACCCGCAGCTTGGCGCGGTGGAGCACCAATTCACCCAAATGCCGGAGGTGCATGTAATCAATGCCACAGATCCGAGCGCTTTCCGGCACGAACTCTGGGATTGCACCACGAACGGGGAATACCCCAGCGTCTCGTACCAAAGTTTGCGAAACGAAGCCAATGTTCGGGCAGTGGCGGTCTGGTCGAAGGTGATGGCCGAAACCCGCCATTGGGAACTAGAACCCTATTTCGACGTCGCTGGCGCACGTGCGGTCGGGCTGAATGAGGTCGAATATCTAGCCTACGCCGGAAAGCCTGGCATTGTTGAAATCACGCTGCCCAGGCACAAATACAATCCGGCTTGGGTGAATCCGGCCAGTGGTGAAGAAATTCCGCTAAAGAACTATAAGGGCGAAGTTTTTAGCCAGCAAACGCCAGACAGCAGCCACGATTGGATCCTCAACGTGCCGCGGGAAGGATTGCTCGAATCGATGGCTCGTTATTACTACTTCGAATCTCAGGACCCTCCGGTACAGGAGATTGAAACGGACCCCACGAAGATACCGTTCGACATCGTTGATCCCGCCGGCGACCAGGTCTTCGCCTCTGTTGCCAACCCGTTCAAAATCAAAATTACACGCGCCAACCGCGCCAGCAGAATGATGCAGTTCGTTTGGTGGGGCGAGGTCGTGGCCGGCGGCGCTGGGGCCCGGCTCCTGGGATTGGGTTCGTTTGGTAATTTCACCGTTCCGCCCGAGCTGCGAACCGGCTCGACGATCAACATCCGCCTCCTGGCCATTAACGCCCTGGGCAAGGTGTACGAACTCGACAAGGTCTATCGGCTAGCGCCGTGACCATTCTGGCGCTTGACACCACCTCCGAGCATGGCAGCGTCGCCATTCGCTCCAAAGGCCAGACCTTAGCCGAGGTCACGATCCATTCGCCGGAGGGGTTTGCCCATCTGATCTTCCAGGCCATCGGGCGGGCCTTGGATAAAGCCGGGCTCGGATTGGCTGACCTTGACTGCCTGGCTGCGGCCAACGGGCCGGGCTCGTTCACGGGCATCCGAGTGGGCCTATCCGCCGTAAAGGGGCTGGCCGAAGCCCTCGGGAAGCCGGCCGTGGGCGTTTCCAACCTGCAGGCTCTGAGTTCGTTTGGCAAAAATCGCGTCCGAGCGGTCGTGCTCGATGCTCGTCGCGGCGAAGTTTATTCCGCTGTGTACAACTCTGACCTGACGGTCGTTGCGCCGGAGACCGTGTCTCCATTTCCGAAGTGGCTAGAAACGCTGATGGAGCCGGATTATGAATTCATCTCGCCGCGAGGGAATCCGTTTTGGCTCGCGCTCCAGGGTACGCGTTTTGCGGATATGCCGTTTTCCGAAGTGGCCCATCCGCTCGCGAGCGCTGTAGCGCTTTGCGCGGAGCGCGCCGTGTGGACTGATCCAGCGCTGTTGGATGCCAATTACGTCCGGCGCTCGGATGCAGAACTGTTCTGGAAGGACTCCTAGGCCTTAAATCTGGCGCGATCCACCAGAATGCGTCGAAGCGTTGGGTCCTTCAGATGGGCACCGCAACCATCTTTAGTTCGGATACACTTGAATATCCGACCACCTGAACGGCTGCCTCGCCAGGGCACTTAGCCGTTTTATCGGCAGGATGTATGAGACCGGAGCAGTTCTGTCGCATCCGTGAAGTTTTTGAGACAGCGATGGAGTTGCCTGTCGAATCCAGGGATACTTACATTCACACCGCGTGTGGTGACGACACCGAACTGCGCACAGAAGTGGAACGGATGGTGGAGACCGAGGAATACTCTACCTATCTGATCGGTGCTGGAGAGGGCTGGCACCCAAACCGCATTGGCCGTTACCGGATTTTGGGTGTGCTTGGAAAAGGCGGCATGGGGACCGTGTATGAGGCTGAGCAGGACCATCCTCGTCGCTCGGTAGCGCTGAAGGTCATCCAACCCGGCTTTGCGGGGCCTGGGTTACTGCGGCGCTTCGATGTAGAAGCCGAAGCGCTCGGCCGGCTTCACCATCCGGGCATCGCCCAGATCTATGAAGCCGGCACTGCTGATAGCGGATTCGGACCGCAGCCCTATTTTGCTATGGAGCTCATCCGGGGCGAACCGCTGCTAGAGTATGCCGAGAAGCATCAACTGAACACTCGGCAACGGCTCGAGTTAATGGCCAAAATATCCGACGCGGTACAGCATGCGCATCAGCGTGGCATTATTCACCGCGATCTGAAGCCGGGCAACATTCTCGTGGAGGAAGGTGGCCAGCCGAAGGTTCTCGATTTTGGCGTCGCACGGGAGGCCCACAGCGATGCGCAAGCAACGCGCCAGACCGATGTGGGGCAAATCGTGGGAACGCTGGCGTACATGAGTCCCGAGCAGGTGCTGGGTGATCCGCTTGAGCTCGATACGCGTAGCGATGTCTATGCACTCGGGGTAATCCTGTTTGAGCTTTTGGCCGGTTGCCTGCCGTATCACGTCAGCGGTCAACTGCATGAGGCCGTGCGGGCGATTCGGGAAGAGGATCCCGTTCGGCTCAGCTCAATAAATCGCATTTATCGCGGCGATATCGACACCATTGTGGCGAAGGCGCTGGAGAAAGAGAAGGGCCAGCGTTATTCGTCGGCTGCCGGCATGGCGGGCGACATTCGCCGATATCTAGACGACGAACCTATCGTCGCACGCCCTCCCAGTACCGCTTATCAACTGCGTAAATTTGCACGTCGACACAAGGCCCTGGTAGTGGGATTCGCGGCAGTGCTCGCAGTGCTGATTGCCGGAATAATCGTTAGTACATGGGAGGCACGGCGTGCCACCGCTGAAGCAGCAACCGCCCGAGCGGTGAACGACTTTCTGCAGAATGATCTCTTGGCTCAGGCGAGCCCAAACGTGCAGTCTCGCCCGGACACGAAGCCCGATCCGGAACTCAAGGTGCGCACTGCCCTCGATCGCGCTGGCGCGCGCCTCACCGGCAAGTTCGACAAGCAGCCCTTGGTGGAAGCTTCGATCCGCCAAACCATCGGCAACACCTACAGGGATCTGGGTTTGTATCCGGAAGCGCATCGTAACCTCCAACGGGCTATCGATCTCCGCCGTCGCGTGCTGGGCGAGCAGCACCCCGACACGCTAACGGCCATGTACAAGCTAGGGCAACTCTACTTGTATGAAGGCAAATACGCGCAGGCTGAGCCACTGCTTGCCAGAGTCCTGGAGCTTCGGCGGCGAGTGCTGGGTGCCAAACATCCCGACACGCTGTCGACGTTGTGTTCGTTGGGCTTGGCATACTTGGCCCAGGGCAAGTACGCCCAGGCTGAGCCGCTGCTTACAAAAGCGGTGGAGATGCAGCGGCGCGTGCTTGGTCCGGAACATATTGACACGCTCGAAAGTATGAATGCTTTAGGGGCATTGTACGTGTATGAGGGCAAGTATGCGCAGGCTGAACCACTGTTTACGAAAGTTCTCGAGGTGCGGCGGCGCGTTTTGGGCGAAAGCCATACCGACACGCTGAACAGCACCGATAGTCTGGCGTTTCTTTACGACAGTGAAGGCAAGTACGCGCAGGCTGAACCGCTGTATGCGAAAAATCTGGAGTCCTATCGCTCTGTAATGGGTACGGAGCACCCGATGACACTGGGCGCCATGACGGCCCTAGGCACTTTATACGTGCAAGAAGGCAAATATCAGCAGGCTGAGCCACTTCTTACCCAGGCGTTGGACGGCGCGCGCCGGGTCTTAGGCGAGGAGCACCCATTCACCCTAGAAAGCATGCGGTGGCTTGCACAGCTGTATCAAGAGCAAGGCAAGTATCCCAAGGCCGAGACCCTGTTTACTAAAATTCTGGAGGTTCGACGACGTGTACTGGGGGCGGAGGATCCCGATACGCTGTGGAGCATGGACAAACTGGCATTTATTTATGTGAAGGAAGCCGGATATTTGCAGGCCGAGCAACTGGCCCGCGCTTCACTGAACGGTTACGTGAAGGTCGCACCCAACGACTGGAACCGCTACAAATGTGAAGGTCTGCTGGGTGCCGGCCTGGCTGGGCAAAAGAGGTACGCAGAGGCGGAACCGCTGCTGCTCTCTGGTTACGAAGGCATGATCCAACGCGAGAGTACCATTCCTGCCTGGAGCCGATTCAATCTACGCGAGACAGCAGAATGGATCGTTCAACTCTACGGCGCTTGGGGAAAGCCAGCCAAAGCCGCGGAATGGAGTGCGAAACTCCAACCGAGCAAAGCCTCCGCTCGGCCACAGTGACGGGGTGTACCCGCCTGCTCAAAACCCCGCAAACAGCGAGAATCCGTGCTGCCGGCAATACCAGGCCAACAGCCCGTTCGCTGCGGCCAGCGCGATAAAGTAGATCCCCGCGCCGGGGCTAGGCCGCTCTGGGAAATCGTGAGTCGTCAGGCGGTATGCAGTCCCGCCGCCTACGATCAGGAACAGGTAATCGCGCAGAAAGAAAAACAGGATCAGCGATGAGATGAGTACCGCTACACGGGCCTGTCTTCCGAGCGCGCCCATGGCAGCTCCTCCGTCGAATATCGAAATCGGTACCAGATTGAGCAGATTCAGCCAACCGGCAAACTCCGCGATAGCCACCCAAACGTGATGGCCGGTCGCGCGATATACCGCAAAGGCAATCACACCCGATATAAACCCGAAGAGTGGTCCGGCCAGCGAGATGATGGCTCGCACGCTCGGATCCACGTTTGTTCCTCGCCAGCGCACAAAAGCCCCTAGGCCGGGCAGAAATGTGGGCAGCTCGGCTTTGAATCCGAAATGCCGGATCGTGACGAAGTGCCCCATTTCGTGCAACAGAACGGATACGGAGAGGCCTACGGCTAGAGCCCATCCCAGCAGACTCCAATACACGCCGATGAAAGCCAGCATGCTGAGCGGAAATACGAGTTTCGCCAGGATGGGTAACGCGAATGCCCCGAGCCGGCTCTCGGCCGGAAAAGCGGGAGGGGGCGCCAAGCGGCTCTCGAGTTTCTCGATTTCGCGTTCCACTCCTCTTCGCTCTGGTGAATCGGGTAGATAGGGGAGTGAGGCGGTCCAGAGGTCCCGGGCCGCTTCAAGTCTGCCCAGAGCGGTGAGCTGCCTGGCTCGATTTGCCAGTTGATGAAGCTGGTCCGCGAAGATGAGCCGGCTGCAATTGCCGCAAACCAGAGCGGCGGGAGCTAATGGGTGACCGCATTTTGGACAATAGCTACCCTGCGGCGAGGTGGATGCTGCCAAGTCTCAGTGTACTGTTCAGCAGCTCCTATCGTTCGGCGGCTTCTTCGCTGAGATCTGGCAAGTCATTGGTGACTTGCGAGGCGAGAAAAACCGCGGCGATCGACTCGATGCCTTCCCGATCCTCGTCGTCGAAGCGGTTCAGACTGGAGCTATCGATGTCGAGCACTCCCATGAACCTGCCCCAGTTGAGCAGAGGCACAACAATTTCGGAGCGAGAAGCGCTGTCGCAAGCGATATGGCCGGCAAACTGGTTCACATCCGGTACAACCACTGTCCTGAGTTCCGCTGCTGCCGTTCCGCATACGCCTTTCCCGAAAGGTATCCGCACGCAAGCCGGCTTGCCCTGAAAGGGGCCGAGCACCAGCTCCTCTCCTTCAGCGATGTAAAAGCCGACCCAATTCACATCCGGCAACGAGTCGAACAATAATGCGGACGTGTTTGCCGCGTTGGCAACGAAGTTTCTCTCATCGCCGAGCAGTCCTTGGAGCTGCTCACAAATCTGCTGGTAAAGGGCGTATTTCGTTCCAGCCGTTCCGGTCGAGCTTACGGTCAGCATTGTTCAAATAGTGTATCTCTCCCGGAATAGATCTCACGCGTTCGGTTTCCGGCGGTATGGAGTGTCTATGTAATTCTCTGCTTCAGCGGCCGCGGCCGACTTCGGAGCCGTATTAACCGTTTGCCTGTAGGCTTCGATCGCCTGCTGGTGATCTCCCTTCAGGTCATAGACCTGGCCCAAGCGAAGCCAAGCCATTACGGCCGTATTGAGATCAAGGCCACTCGCTTTTTCCGTTACTCTGCGAAGGTTAACCAGCGCGGGGTCCAGATCGCCATACCAGAAGAGCAGGTTTCCCGTCAGGTATTCGATCTTTTCCGGAGCCAGATTCGCATAGCCGGTCGCGCCTGCGCAGCGGAGACTTTCTACCTCGGCTAAGACACTAAGCGCCGCCCGTTTGTCGCCGAGATCGCTGTACATTTGTACCTGCTCGAAACGGAACAAGTAGTTTCTGGGGAACGTCCGTACCAGTTGCTCCAGCAGGGGAATCGCGACTTGCGGGTCGCGTTCGCGGCGGTATATTGCTGCGAGCAGGATTCTTGCGTCGTATTTGTCTAGTATTCCCGACTGCGCCACCCATTGCAGTTGCCGGATGCCATTTTCCTTGCTGCCGTGGAATCCCCGAATTGCGCCCAGCAGGCGCAGATAGGTCGGTAGACTCCCGAATATGTATTCAGTTACGCCCGAAACCAAGTGCGCATCGACCCACTCCGGATCGATTGCGAGAATCTTTTCGTTAGCTTTTCTCGCAGCGATCGCATCATGCAGGGCGTCAAGCCAGGCTCGCTCGACCAGAAATTCGTAGTTCGCGTGTAATGCGTGAGCGACCACCACGGCGTGAAGCACCTGAATATCTCCCGGGTTCTTTCGCAGGAGTGCGGCGCTCAGTTTCAGAGCCTGATCGATCGACATTTCAAAGCGAGCCTTATCCTCCGGTGCGATCTCCATCTTGGGCCGCCGGAGGAACGGGTTGCCGCCCGTTACCAGCTCACTCTCGAGAGCGCCGTTGCGGTACATCTCGCGATAGAGAATTGTCTGCGCGATATGGTCGTAACAATCCGGATCGGCGGGTCGCTGTTTGAGCTCTTCTTCAAAGGAGTCCAGCGCCTGATCGTACTCATTGTTGTAGAAGTGCACGAATCCGGGACTAGTTAGTGGATCCTGGGCGTCAAGAGCTGGAAGCTTGACTGGATACGCTGACGCCGCTATGAGGACAAATGCGGCCGATGCTGCAGGCCTGAAATACACGGGAATCTCTCTACGCCATTAAAATCGCCATTGCCTCTCGCGCGGTCTCGGCGACTACCGGATCTGCATGCGCAGCCAGCCTCTCCAATGGTTCGCGCATGTTCGCTTGCCCCGAGTTCCCCATTGCGATCGCCACGTTCCTCAAGAAGCCCGCATACTTCGCGCGCATTACTGGCGACCCTCGAAATCGAACGCGAAATTCATCTTCTGTCAACTCCGCCAGCTCCTTAAGATCGGGCGCGACCGAAGCCGGCAAAAACGCCGCATCCTCTGTAACTGGCGCACGCCTGTTCCAGGGACATACGTCTTGACAGATGTCGCAGCCGAAGACGGAGTTGCCAAAGTTTTGGGCAATTGTTGACGGAATCTCTCCCCGCTTCTCGATTGTGAAATACGAAATACAGGAACGACTGTCAAGCTGCCAACCCCCGTCGTGGTCGGGCACAAAGGCGTTTGTGGGACAGGCGTCGATGCAGCGTGTACAGGTTCCACATCGATCGGGAACAGACGTGTCAGGCACAAGCGGAATGGAGAGAAGCAACTCGCCGAGAAAAAACCAGGAGCCTCGCTGCTGGTTGATGAGGCAGCTATTCTTTCCAATCCAGCCCAGGCCGGCTGCTTGCGCATAAGAGCGCTCCAGAAGCGGGGCGGTATCGACGCAGATCTTCCACTCGAATGGCGCATCGTGGATTTCCGCTATTCGATCCACCAACGCCCGTAGGCCGTTCCGGAGCACGTCGTGGTAATCCGCGCCCCAGGCGTAGCGCGAAATCCAGCCGCGCTCGGGATCATCAATGTCCGATGTGTAAGGATGAGCCGTGTTGTAGAGCTTGCCGACGCTGAGGATGCTTTGAGCAGTAGGCAGTAGGTTGCGTGGATCGCGCCGCATGGCACCCCGGCGGTCCGTCAGGTACGTCATCTCGCCGGCGAACCCTTGTCCGCGCCATTGCTCGAACCTTTCGAAATCAAGGAGCGGCCGTGCGGGCGCAATGCCAACCAGTTCGAATCCGCATTGGCGGGCCAGTTCTTTCACCTGTTCGGTGGTGATTGCCACTCCGACTTGCTACCCTCTGTTTTTATTTTGACGGCTCCCTTACTTGATCTTCAAAACGTGTTTGTTCAACGCGGGGACCGGCTCGCTCTGAACGGTCTGTGTCTAACGGTCCAGCCTGGTGAGCACGTTGCGATTCTCGGCCCGAACGGGAGCGGAAAATCCACGCTCATCAAAACGATCACGCGCGAGTGCTACCCGCTGCTTCGTCCCGAAACGCGGCTCCGCATACTCGGGCAAGAAAATTGGAACATTTTCGAATTGCGAACTCACTTGGGCATCGTGAGTAACGACCTCATGGCCCGGTGCACTCGAGACATTACCGGACGTGAACTCGTGCTATCCGGGTTTTTTGGTTCGGTAGGTATCTGGCCGAATCACCACGTGACAGCCGAGATGGAGGAGTCGGCGGGGAAGGCGATGGCCCGTCTGGATGTCTTGCATCTTGCAAATCGATGGCTCGATGAGCTGTCTTCCGGTGAAGCTCGCCGCCTCCTGATCGCCCGTGCACTGATCCATAATCCCGATACCCTGCTGCTGGACGAACCCACGACGAGTCTCGACGTGATGGCGTTGCACGAAGTGCGAACTCAGCTTCGAGCGCTGGCCAGAGGCGGAGTTGGCCTCTTGCTGGTGACTCACCACTTGGACGACATCATTCCGGAGATCGATCGGGTGCTCATTCTGAGAGAAGGGGCAATCGTTGTGGATGGCCCGAAAGCCGAGGTACTAACTTCGGATCGACTCTCCGAAGTCTTCGGCGTGCGGCTAGAGATCCTGCAGCGCGATGGATTCTATCACGCTTGGTAAGTATGTACGCTTAAGACACTGATTTGTAAGAAGTTTCAGGAAATTTAGCGTTCTGTTCAGGCCGACTAATCTTCCATACAACCGCCGAACAGTGCTGTTCACTTCTATTTCGTTTTCAATGGCTTAACGGCAACCTATACTGTGACTAGCCGACGGGGATATCCGGTTTGGCTTGATGGGAGAAAAACGAATCAATTAGGTTCATTGAGCATGCATAAACCAGTTAAGTACTTCGAAAAAGTCGTCACGGTTGGCGCAAACGCCGCCTGGCAGGTTTTTGATCGGCTGAACCAGGTTAAGCAAAACCCTTCTTTCACTCCAAGGTGGTCTGATAAGCCGCTGCTGAAGAGCTATCAGAAATCCAAGCCTCCGCTGGGGTGGCCGCGCGAGACCAATTCGCTTTGCCCTAAATGCATCCCAGAGATCCGCAGCCAGATTGTGGATGGAAAAGTCGATTACAAGATCCTGTTGAACGAACCGGTTGGAGAGATCAAGGCGCGCATTATCGAACGCGACGGCAAGATCATCATGATCAAGGAGTGTCCTAAGCACGGACATTTCGAAGATGTGATGTCGGTCGATCCCGCGTTCTCGAAGCACCTGGAAGATGTATTTCCAGGCCGCGATATTCGCGCGCACAACGACGAGACGCTTCACAATCACGGCAGTAGCACGATTACGCATGGGCGCGGTTCGGTACTGACCATTGACTTAACCAACCGTTGCAACATGATGTGCGATCCGTGCTTCATGGATGCGAACCAGGTCGGTTTCGTCCACGAGCTGAGCTGGGAGGACATCAAGACACTGCTTGATAACGCGATCTCGATCAAGCCGCGACGCCAGATGTCGGTTCAGTTTTCAGGCGGTGAGCCGACCTTGTCCCCGTACTTCGTCGATGCCGTCCGCTATGCCCGCCAGGTAGGCTATAACAGCGTGCAGGCCGCGACGAACGGGATTGAATTCGCCAAGCGCCCCGATTTTTGTAAGGAAGCCGCGGAAGCGGGTCTGCGCTATGCCTACTTGCAGTTCGACGGAATCGGCAACGCGGCGAACTCGCATCGGGCGGTCGGCAACCTTTTCGATGTGAAGCTGCGCGCGATCGAGAATCTCTGGACTGCCGGTGTCGATATCGTGCCGGTGATTACCATTCTTAACGGAATCAATAACGAGCAGGTCGGTCACGTGGTTCAGTTTGCGCTCGAGAATCCCAAGAAGATTCCGTTCCTGTCGTTCCAGCCTGTCTCCTTTACGGGCCGCGACGAGGCCATTACAGATGAGCGCCGTAAAGCGCAGCGGTATACGCTTTCCCATCTGGCTCATGACGTGAAGAACCAGACGGGAATCGGCGAGCCGGTACGTGATTGGTTCCCGATCAGCTTCATGAGCACCTTCTCGGACTTCGCCGATCTGGTGCACGGGCCAGCGGCAGATTGGGGCCAGCTTAGCTGCGGATGCCATCCAAATTGCGGGATCGGCATGGCCGTAATGTGCGACAAGGAAACCAAAGAGTACGTTCCGGTTACCGCGTTTCTGCATGCTGACCAGCTAGCTAAGGATGTAGCGCGCATTAATGACGGGGCACGCGGCCGCTTCCTTTCGGTTCTTGGCGTTACGCTATCGCTCCTTCGGAACTACAACCCATTCAAGGCGCCCACTCAGTTCCGCCTGACGGATCTGGTTGCGAAATTCGACAAATGCTTCGGTATGTCCAAGAAAGCCCAGTCAGGCGAATACGGTAAGGTGACTGGGGACCGCACGAGAGCCGACATCGACAAGCGCCGCGGGGATCGTTGGAACTTCCTCTTTATCGCGGGCATGTGGTTCCAGGACCTCTTCAATTACGATTTCCGCCGTACGGAACAATGCATTATTCCCTACGCCACCCAGGAAGGCGAGATTTCTTTCTGCGCCTACAACACGGGTGTAGGCTGGCGGAATATCATCGAGAAGATGCACATGACAGCTACTCTGACAAAGTGGTATGACGAGCACGGCCGTCACGAGATCTTCGCCGGTAACAAGAAGGTTCCGCTGTCGAGCAAGGAGCACAGCTTAGTGCTGAACGAGGCTCATGTGAACGCCGATCGCCAGCACGATCTGGAGCAACTCGGCATTGCCAAGAACGCCCGCGAGGAGAAGATGCGAGCTCGCGATGAGGCCCTTAAAAAGAAGCTCGAAAACGAGAAGATGATGCGGCTTAACCGCGAGCATGTTCTGGGCGAGAAAAAAACCGACGGCTTTGTTCCGCTCGATGGCCTGCTCGCCTCGACCTCAAAAAGCATGGAAGCCGAAAAGCAAGAAGAAGTCGGCGCCATGGGCGATTAAATTTTACTGCCACGATCAGATCTTCTTTGCCGCCAGGGAAACTTGGCGGCTTCTTTTTTGTACACTTCCTACTGTTTGTACACACTTCTAATTGGAGGAAGATTGAATCGCTTACTACGCTTGGCTGTTTTAGCCGGATTCGCTGCGGGTTGTCTTCTCGCGGATGTTACCTATAACCAGACTGTGAAGTACACGGGTGGAACCTTGCTCGATTTGGTTCATCGGATGGCGAACATGCCCATGATTGGGCGCATGGGTGGAGGCGGGATGAGGGCTGCTTTCCAGGATCAGACGTTTAACGTCTTCATCAAAGGCGCCAAAATGGCGAGGCTGGGGCAATCGCTCTCAACCATTTACGACCTCGAGGCCGGTACGATCACGACCATCAATAACGAGAAGCAAACGTACTTCGTTCAGACGTTCGAGCAACTTCGCGAACAGACGCAGCACATGCAGGAACGAATGAACCGGGGCAAGAGCGGCGACCTGCAATACGACATAAAGGTGGAGGATACCGGCCAAACGCGCGATATCAACGGTCAAAGAGCAGCAGAGATGGTGATGACGCTGACGGCAAAGCCGGAAAGCGCTTATGCGGGAATGGTTGTCAAGGTCCATTTGTGGAGCGTGGAGCCAAACGAGGCGATGAAAGAGGCCGTGGATTATCAGAAGCGGTTGGCGCAGAAGTTTGCGTACGCCTTCGGAAACACGTCTCCAATGTTTGGAGGGGCAGGAGCCGGCATAGGTGCCGCAATGAAAGAAGCCATGAACCAGAAGGGGTACCCTGTGCTCAATGAGATAGAGCTGACGGGTCTGTCTTCGCCCATGGCTAATAATCCGATGATGCGCCAAGGCAGCGGCGACCCGAACGCCCCCGCGCTCCAGATGCAGACGGAATCCTCGAACTTCGCGACAGGAGCAGTGGACGATTCGAAATTCAGCGTGCCAGCCGGATATAAGGAAGAGCAGCCTCGGGGAATGCGTCAATAGACGAGAAAAAGGCCCGCTCTTTCGGCGGGCCCTTTTGTAAACAGGGAAATTATTCGATTTCGCGGGGGCGCTTCTTGCGATTGCGCTTGCGGGCGAGGGCTTCCTTTGTCCGACGCTTTTCGCCGGGTTTCAGATAGAAAGAGTGCCGCTTAATTTCTTTAACGATGTCTTCCTGCTGGACCTTGCGCTTAAAGCGGCGCAGGGCGCTTTCAAGCGTTTCGCCATCTTGCAGATGGACTTCTGCCAACTAATTCACCACCTTCCGGGAGATGCCTGATCCCCGAAGGACAGGCACAAACAACCATCGTACCGCACAGAGGCCCGAACTAGCCCTGTCCCTTGCCCGCTGCACTGGCACCAAGCTGGCCCCCTTCTTCCTGGCTGGTTACGAACTCGAGAATGTCGAAGTGTTTGACTTCGCGGTCCGGGAAAAAGCTGTTTATAGCGGACTGCTCGTCGTCATAGATCGAAAACACAGTGGCGAGCTTCGTCAGAATCAGCAACTGGGCGCCGCGCTTTGAAACGTGTAACAGCTTCAAAGCGCCGCCGGTGGCCTTTATCGATGAATGGCCCACAACCAGGATGCCCAAGCCGGTGCTGTCGATGTAATGGATTTCCTGCAAATTGAGAATGACATTCGCGTTGCGCTGCGAGGCGAGAGCAGTCAGCCGGTCGCGAAGTTCCGACGCTTCCGCTCCAGCCACTATCCGTCCCTGCAGATCAAGAATTAAAATTCCCTCGACTTCTCTCGCGTCCATCTCCAGACTCATCATTACGCTCCCTTACCAGTTGATTCCTACGCTACACCGCCAGTCGCAAAACTCTCTCGATCAACGCTGATGCGGCAGGAGTACATTGAATAGTGCGAATCCGAAGGAAGGAGCTTCCTCTTGCCCATGTATGCTTTCCTCGCTTGGCTACAGACGCACGCCGAAGGGCTTCCAGAACACCGGATTGCGAACATTTTCGAGCCCCGCTCCACACCTGGCGATATGGAAAGACACATCGCCAATCTGACGCTCGGTATAACCGGCATCATTTTTGTGGTAGTGGGGGGCTTGATCGTATATACGATCTGGCGATTTCGGCGCAAGCCCGGTGACGATTCCCGCCAGGAGCCGCCACAGGTATACGGCAGCAATCAAATCGAAATTGCCTGGACTGTGATTCCGATCCTTATCGTATTTATACTCATCGGGGTCTCGGCGCGGGTCATTGCAGCTATTCAGAACGCCAGCCCACCGCATTCGACATTGAAAATCCGATTGATTGGGCACCAGTGGTGGTGGGAAGTTGAATATCCCGACTTCAAGGTGAAAACCGCCAACGAAATTCACGTACCCGTAAACGCAGATGGCCATACAGCGACCTACTTACAACTCGAAAGCCTGGACGTCATTCACAGTTTTTGGGTGCCGCAGATAGCCGGGAAGACGGACCTGATTCCCAACCGCGTGAACTATATGTGGATCGATCCCAAAGAAGCAGGAATTTTCTTCGGAAACTGCGCTGAATACTGCGGCACCCAGCACGCAAACATGCTGCTACGGCTTGTTGTGCAGCCGCAAAACGAGTTCAATGCATGGGTAGCTCAGCAGGCGCAACCGGCGGAGGCGAACCCTGTGGATCCGGGAGTGGCGCAAGGGAAGAATATGTTTGAATCGCTTGCCTGCGTCAACTGCCATCGGGTGCAGGGGACAACCGCCACAGGCGTGTTCGGACCGGACTTGACCCACCTTATGAGCCGCCAAACCATCGGGGCCGGAGTACTACCGATGAATCACCAAAATCTTCGTGATTGGGTGAACGATCCGCAAAACGCCAAACCAGGTTGTTTCATGCCCAGTATGAAACTTACGGATGCAGAACTGGATCAAGTTGTTTCTTACCTGGAATCTCTGCGCTAAAGAACGGGGGGCTCGATGGCATCGATCGATTATCCGTTAGAACGGCCCGATATTGAGGACACCGGCTGGCATTTTGCAGAGAACTTGTACCGCTGGATCGCCACGGTCGATCACAAGAAGCTCGGGCTGATGTACATCGTTTCCGCGCTGATCTTCCTTTGTGTTGCGGGAGTGATGGCGGTCGTTATTCGTCTACAACTAGCCTTTCCGAATGGCCACGTAGTGGATCCGGATACGTACGATCGTCTCTTTACGATGCATGGGACGACGATGGTTTTTCTTGTGGGCATGCCCATCGTGGCGGGTCTTTCCAATTACCTCGTGCCGCTTATGATCGGCGCACGCGACATGGCATTTCCCAGGCTGAACTCCTTCGGGTTCTGGATCTTCCTGTTTGGCGGCTTGCTGCTGTACTACAGCTACATCGGCGGCAGCGGTTTATCCGGTGCGGGTTCGGCTCCTGACGTGGGGTGGTTCGCGTACGCCCCGCTTACTACCAAATCGTTTTCAAGAGGGCACTCCGTAGATTACTGGGCGCTGGGTGTATTGGTTTCCGGTTTCGGTAGCATTGCGAGCGCAATCAACGTGATCGCAACCACAATCTCGCTTCGTTGCCCGGGGATGACGCTGAGCAAGATGCCCATGTTTGTCTGGGTCATGCTAGTGGATGCCTGGCTGATCCTTATCGCGCTGCCTCCACTCTCGGCAGGTCAAATCATGTTGCTTCTGGACCGCTACCTGGGAGCGAACTTCTTTAATACTCAGCACGGCGGCTCGGCTGTTCTGTGGCAGCACATCTTCTGGATATTCGGTCACCCGGAAGTGTACATCCTGATCTTTCCCGCGTTCGCGATACTCTCCGAACTCGTGCCTATTTTTTCGCGCAAACCGCTATTTGGCCGGCCCGCGATGGTGGGTGCCGTCGTGGCGATCGGCTTTATCAGCTTGGGAGTCTGGGCCCACCATATGTTCGCTGTGGGAATGACTTCCTGGTCGAATACGTTTTTCGCAGCCTCAAGCATGCTCGTAGGAATTCCGACCGGCATCAAGATCTTCAACTGGACGGCGACAATGTATGGTGGAAGAATTCGGCTACTCACGCCGATGCTTTTCTGCTGCGCTTTTCTCCTGCAGTTTTTGGTTGCGGGCTTGACGGGTATCATGCTGGCCGTAGCGCCGTTCGACTGGCAATTGCATGATTCGTATTTTGTCGTCGCCCATTTCCACTTCACTTTGGCTGGCGGCTTGGTGACGGCCCTGTTTGGCGGTTTCTATTACTGGTATCCGAAAGTGGCCGGGAGGATGTACAACGAGACGCTCGCGAAATGGCATTTCTGGCTGTTTATTATCGGCTTTAATCTCACATTTATCCCACTGCACTTTGCGGGCACGCTCGGCATGCCTCGACGGATTTACACTTATGCTCCCGGGCGGGGCTGGGAGATTTGGAATCAGCTTGCATCACTCGGCGCCTTGATGCAAGCTGCCGCTGTGACGCTTTTCGCCTGGAACGTGATCTATTCCGCCATCAAAGGCGAGCCCGCCGGCGATGACCCGTGGGATGCCTGGACACTCGAATGGGGAACCACATCTCCGCCTCCCGAATACAATTTCGAGAAGCTGCCGGTTGTCCGCAGCAGCCGGCCACTTTGGGATCTAAAACACCCGAATGATCCGGATTGGAAATACGAGTAGAGGAAGCATGGCTGAAGAGAACGTATTGACCGCCGGCGCTCTTACGCTCGAACAGGACTGGAAGATGCCAGATCGAGGCACGGTCGGCATTATCTTCCTGATCATCACCGAGACAGCGCTGTTCAGCATCTTCGTCGCGGCGTACCTGATCTATATCGGGAAGAGTTTGGTCGGTCCGTATCCGAAAGACGTTCTGGAGCTTCCGATCCTAGCGACGATTTGCCTGCTTTCGAGCAGCGGGACCATCGTTTTCGCGGAACATGCGCTGGAGAAGGGACACCTGGGGCAATTCAAGCTTTGGTGGATAGTGACGATCTGTCTAGGCCTGGAGTTCCTTACGGCAACTGGTTTGGAATGGCGGAAGCTCATTGTGCACGACCACCTGACAATCAGCACCAATCTCTTCGGCACAACCTTTTACTCACTGGTTGGTTTGCACGCCAGCCACGTCACGGTGGGAATGGTGTTTTTGCTGCTGGTGCTGGCGGTCACGCTGTTCCGGTTTCCCATCGAAACCCAGAAAAGACGGGTCAAGTTCCTGTCATGGTACTGGCATTTCGTCGATGCGGTCTGGGTGGTAGTGTTTACCGTGGTGTACATCATCGGCAGATAGAAGGGATCGGGCATGTCCATCGAAACTCATCACGGTGAGGCGGGCGAACACACCGAGGCGACGCACATTCAGTTGCCCGCTCCGACCTTCTGGCCCATGATTTTTGCGTTCGGGATTACCTTGCTGTTTGCGGGCCTGGTCACATTTTGGGCGGTCGGAGTTGTCGGAGCTATCATCGCGTTCCGGTCGGCGGTTGGGTGGTGGGACAACGTCATTCCCCACGAAGAGCATGAAGAGCTGCCGATTGATCCGGCCCACCGCCCAGCGCCGATCCTGGTAGAGGACCGATCCGTGGTGCGGGTGCAGGTCGGAGAACAAGGCCACCGGATGCGCATACCGATCGAAGTGCACCCCTACTCTGCAGGAATCGTCGGCGGTCTGATTGGCGGCGCGGCGATGGCCATTTTGGCGTGCCTTTACGGCCTAGTGACACAACACAGTATCTGGTATCCCGTGAATCTGCTGGCGGGAGTGGTCGTCCCCGGACTCGGCGAAGCAAGTCTGCAACAACTGAGGCAATTCAATGGACTGGCGTTTGTAGCCGCGCTGATCGGCCATGGAATACTCTCTGCGCTGGTGGGCATTGTGTACGCAGCCATCATGCCCATGTTTCCCAAATACGCGCCGCTATGGGCGGGTATTCTCGTCCCTTTGTTTTGGAGCGGCCTGGTAGCGACGTCATTGAGCATATTAAATCCCGCTTTGAATGATCGCATCAGTTGGCCCTGGTTCGTCGTCTGCCAGCTCGCGTTCGGTTTGGTGGGCGGATATGTGATTGCTCGCAGCACGAACATTCAGACGATGCAATCGCTGCCGCTAGCCCAGAGAGCGGCTTTGCATTTTCCGACTGACGACACAAAGAGCGAGCGGTAATGGATGTGAGCGCGCGCAAGCGGAGTTTCCAACCAAGCCGGAGTTGGATTGTCCTTACGACGGGTCTGTTGGTGCTTTGCGCGGCTGCGTGTGATCCGCCCGGCAAGCCAGGGCCAGCGGAGATCGCGCCCGAGAATATCGTGGATTTTCAGACTCTCTACGGGCAGAACTGCGCGGCCTGTCATGGGGCCGACGGCAAGAACGGGCCGGGCCGGATCATCAACGATCCTCTTTATCTGGCCGTTCTTCCGCGAGACACTCTGAGGCAGATCATCCAGTATGGGCGCCCAGGCACGTCTATGCCGGCATGGGATCAGCGCGAGGGAGGGCCGCTCTCACCGAAGCAGATTAATGCGCTGGTAAATGGGATCGAGAACAACTGGGCGAAGCCGGTTCATTTTGCGACGGCATTTCCTTCCTATACAGGCCAGGGAACAACGGGTGATTCTGGCCGAGGTCAAAAGTTGTTCTTAAGAGACTGCTTCGCTTGCCACGGACCCGGAGCACGCGTCGGGACGGTTACCGGTGCGGATTACGTTTCGTTAGTGACGGACCAGATGCTACGGACTTCCATCATTGTGGGGCGGCCCGACTTGGGAATGCCGGATTATCGATTCTTGAATTTGGGCCATGTCTTGAGCGATCAAGATATCGCCGATCTCGTGGCCTTCCTATCATCAAAGCGCCCAGCAGGGATCACGGCGATGTATGAAAGCGCTCAAAACCGAATAAACGAGAGCCAGTCCGGGCAACAAGGGGGCAGCACCGGGCAACACGTGAACGAGAGCGGCAGCGGGCAGGGCGGCGTGCTGACCAAAGGAAACGAAGGAAGCGGAACAGGCCCCGGCAGTCCCCGCCAGCAGAAGAACGAAGGGAACAAATCGACCGGCAGCAGCAGCTTGGGAGGACCAAAATGACTGAACCTGAAGTCGAAGACAAACACGAGCGCCTCGCAAAGTCGGCAGTTGAGAAATCAACGCGGAGGGATTGGTTCTTCATGGCGGGCGTCGCTGTAAACGTCGCCGCGGGACTCCTCATGGCGATTCCCCTAGTCGGATTTGTGTTTTCGAGCTTCAGTGATCGGAAGGATCCACGCGCCTGGATTTCTTTGGGATCGATCGACAACTATGCGGAAGACACGACGCGCCTCGCTACGTATCGGAACCCGTTTACCCGGCCTTGGGACGGCCAGACGGCGGATATACCTTGCTGGGTTCGCCGGTTAAAAGGCAATCAGTTCCAGGTGTTCGCGATCAACTGTACGCACCTAGGCTGCCCGGTGCGGTGGTTTCAGGAATCGGGACTGTTTTTGTGCCCATGTCATGGCGGGGCATATTACGAAGATGGCGCCCGGGCTGCTGGCCCACCTCCGCGTGGGTTGTTTGAATACAACTACAAAGTAGAAAACAACGAGCTCTGGGTAAAGGGTGGACAAATGCCCACTCTGGCGAATCCGGTGTAACCAGACAAGGCCACGATGAATACTCTGAAGAGGATCGCAGTCTGGCTGGATGACCGGTTACACCTGACCGCGCTTTGGGCTTCGTCGGCGGGCCACGAAGTTCCGGCTAGCTCCGGTAGTTGGTGGTATGTGTTCGGCAGCGCGACCCTACTGTGCTTTGTCATTCAGGTGATCTCGGGCGCTTGCCTCGCATTCGTCTACATTCCGTCGACAAACGAGGCGTACACAAGCCTGCAATACCTGAATCATGTCCAGTTCTGGGGTTGGTATCTGCGCGGTATCCATTATTGGGGCTCCAACTTCATGGTGGCGTTCATGAGCGCGCACATGATTCAGGTGTTCCTGTTCGGGGCATACAAATATCCGCGTGAACTGACTTGGCTGAGCGGACTTTTTCTGCTGCTCTGCACACTAGGTATGGCATTTACCGGCCAAGTTATGCGGTGGGATCAGGACGCCTATTGGGGCCTATCCATTGGTGCGGCAATTCTAGGTCGTATTCCTTTGATAGGGGGAGGACTCGTTCACCTGGTCTTGGCGGGGCCCATCATAGCGGGCGAAACGCTTTCGCGGTTCTTCACGCTACACGTGTTTATCATTCCGGGGCTGATTATCGCTATCGTCGGCATGCATCTGCGGCTAGTACTAGCTAAGGGGATTAATGAGTATCCGAGGCCGGGGCACAGAGTGCGGCGCGCAACTTATGATGCCGAATACGCAGAGATCATCCGTAAAGAGGGTGTGCCATTCGTTCCGCAAGCCATCGACAAGGACCTGATCTTTTCTGCCGTCACTCTGGTTCTGATTCTGCTTTTCGCGCTGATTGTAGGCCCGAAGGGGCCACACGGAGAGCCGAATCCAACGTTGGTGGACGCCAGCCCGCGTCCTGATTTCTATTTCCTCTCGTTGTTCGCCGCGCTCGCGCTCTTGCCGGACTGGATGGAAACCTTCGTGATGTTCCTGGGACCGGCGCTCGCGATTCTGATTCTCATTGCACTTCCATTTGTTGCGAATACCGGAGAAAAGAGCGCCTCGAGGCGTCCGGCCGCCGTGCTGTGGGTGATTCTGGCTGTCCTGACTATCGTTACGCTGGCGTGGTTCGGACTGACTTCGCCTTGGTCGCCGCACATGACGGCATGGAGCGGCGATCCGATTCCGGCTGTCTATCTGAAGGGACGCACTCCATTGGAGATGCACGGTGCGCTGGTGTTTCAAAACAAGCAATGCCGGAACTGCCACGCGCTCGGCGGAGTCGGTGGTGAACGCGGACCCGCTCTCGATGCCGTGGCAACGCGGCTGACAGCCCCGGAGATGGTCCGGCAGGTGATCCAAGGTGGCGGCAACATGCCGGCCTACGGAAAGAAGCTGACGCCCGCTGAGGTTTCCGCGCTCGTAGCGTTTATGCAAACCCTACGACCCCAAGCGACGCCGCCTTCGCAGAACTCAGCGCCTCCGGAGAACAAATTGCCAAGAGATGTGGCGCAAATATTGGCGCCTACGGCTCCTTCCGGCAAACATCGCCCGTGAACCCAATCGCCAACGCTGCGCTGACGTCCTGGGCCTGGAAACCGCTCACGACAGCAATTCTGCTGTCGACTGCGCTGATTTACCTGCGAGGCTGGGTTCGTGGCAGACGGCTGCTTCGTGATCCGGCCGATTGGAACAGATTGGGTGCCTTTGTGGCTGGTCTTGGCACGCTGTTTCTGGCCTTGGAATCGCCGCTCGATAGCTTTGACAACCTGTTCCTTTCCGCGCACATGGCGCAGCATTTATTACTGATGATGATTGCGCCGCCATTGATTCTGATGGGGCATCCACTGGTGCCAACGCTGCGCGGGCTGCCCAGGCAGTTTGTGAAAGAGGGTCTTGGCCCGTTTCTGACCTGGCGTGCTTTGCGGCAGTTTTGTGATCTGCTGACCGCTCCCGTTTTCAGTTGGTTTGCATTTGCATTCAGCACTCTTTTCTGGCATATGCCGAAGTTCTACGAACTCGCCCTGCGTTCGCCGGAGTGGCACAACGTGCAGCATGCATCCTTTTTCTGGACCGGCATTCTCTTCTGGTGGCCGATTGTGCAGCCCGGCGCTGGGAAACCGAGATGGCCGCGCTGGGCGAAGATTCCGTACCTTCTGTTTGCCGACATCGTCAACACGGCGCTCTCGGCATTCTTCGTGTTTTCCGGACGCCTATTGTATCCGACCTACAGCGCGATTTACGCCGGCGGATTACGGCCACAAGAAGACCAGACGTTCGCAGGCCTGATCATGTGGGTGCCGGGATCGCTGATCTACTTGGTGCCTGCGTTTGTGATCGCGATGCGGGTGTTATCGAGCCCTCAACTTCTGCGGCCAGCAACGGCGATCCGTGTCGTTCGTAGCGAGCGCGTGCGCGGTAAGGATCGACTACCAGCGCTTGTTCGCTGGCGGAGAGTTGCGCAAACGGCAATGCTGTTAGTCGCGGTTGCCGTGATGGCCGACGGATTTTTCGGGCCACGTGTCGCGGCCTTGAATCTGGCAGGCGTGCTGCCGTGGATTCACTGGCGGGCGCTATCGATTCTCGCGTTAATAGCGGTGGGCAACCTCTTTTGCATGGCGTGTCCGTTCACGCTGGTTCGCGATTTTAGCCGAAAGATATGGGCCGGAAATCTGAGATGGCCTCGGCCACTGAGAAACAAATGGATTCCGGCGGCGCTGCTTCTGGTCTATCTGTGGACCTACGAAGCATTCTCGTTATGGGACAGCCCCTGGATTACGGCGTGGATCATCGCGGGATATTTTGGCGCTGCGATCGTGCTGGATGGGTTCTTTCGCCGGGCCAGTTTCTGCAAATATGTGTGCCCCATAGGGCAGTTCCATTTTGTGAGTTCGTTGCTCTCGCCTCGTGAAATCGGCGTCAAGAGGCCGGAGACATGCCGCGCCTGTACGACCCACGACTGCATTCGGGGAAATGAAACGGTGCGCGGATGCGAACTGTATTTATTTCAGCCGAAGAAGTCGGGAAATCTGGATTGTACGTTCTGTCTGGACTGCGTGAAGGCGTGCCCGCATGAAAATATAGGACTCATTTCCATTGCCCCCGCGAAGAGTCTGCTGACGGATTCTTATCGGTCTTCTCTAGGAAGGCTCTCAAAGCGGACTGACCTTGCAGCATTGGTACTGCTCTTCGTGTTCGGCGCGTTTGTGAACGCCGCGGGCATGGTGACGCCCGTCATGGAGTGGGAGCACAGATGGCACGCGCAACTAGGGCGACAGGCAATGCCCTTGATTGTTGGGGCATTTGTGCTGACCGGGGCGGCCTTACTGCCTGCCTTCGTGACGCTTGTCTGCGCATGGCTGAATCGTTTTGCGGTAAAGGAGAGCGAAACGCGGGATTTTGTGAGGCGATGCGTGTTGGCTTTGGTTCCCATCGGGGCTGGCATGTGGGCGTCGCACCTGGCTTTCCACATTGCAACCGGCTGGAGCGCATTCTGGCCGGCGGTACAACGTATCTTTTCCGGCTCAGTCCAATTCGCCGCGCCAACGATTTCGGGTTGGCTTACTCCACTGCAGATTCTCCTGCTCGATGCCGGATTGCTGTTGACCCTTTACACGATCTGGAAGATAGCGAGGGGAAGTACGGCGCGCTTGCGAGCGGCGATCACTCTGACAGCGCCATGGGCGATTGTTTCCTGTGCGCTGTATGTGGCAGGAATCTGGATTCTATTTCAACCTATGCAGATGCGAGGAATGCTGCACTGACGCGGAAGTGCTGCATTTGGATCGGGCTGCTCGCCGTGGGTCTGCTGTTTGCAGATGGCGGCACGGTGCAGTTGCGAAAACAGGCCGGGCCGTTTGAAATCACTCTGTTCAGTACGCCATCTCCGCTGCGGGTTGGGCGCGCAGACCTGAGCGTGATGGTGCAGCGCGTCAGCGATCATTCGCCTGTACTGGATGCAAACGTGAAGCTGCATCTGCGCAGGCGAGGTGGCGATAACATAATCGAGGTGTTCGCGCCGGCAAGGCATGAAAACGCAACGAACAAGCTGTTGTATGCCGCGAACGTCAACCTGATAAGCGCCGGCGACTGGCTAGCAGAAGTAGAAGTCATCGAAGGCGGCGCAACCGCGGATGTTGCCGGGCAGGTTATGGTTTTACCTGCGTCGCCGCCAGCAGTCGCGTACTGGCCCTATTTCGCCTTGGTGCCGCTTGCTATCGCGTTGTTCGTGTTCAACCGCTGGTTGAGGCGGAGGAGAGAATACCTGCGTCCGCGACGGTGATACTGAGCGGTTAGCCATCGGAAAGCACGGCCATCGCGGCATTCCGACCGTTAATGGCAATCACGCTTCCTCCCGGATGCGTGCAGGCGCCACACAGATACACCCCGGGCATAGGAGTTTTATAGCGCAAGCGGTTGCTCCACATATATGGGGGGAGGCACTCACCCTGGAAGATATGGCCACCGGTAAGGCCGACCTTCTTTTCGATATCGGGAGGGCCAAGCGCTTCTGCTTCGATCACCGCATCGGGAATATTGCTACAGAAGCGCGCCAGAGCTTCAAGGGCACGCTGCTTGGCCGAATCTCGATGCTCCTCCCAAGTGCCGGCCGCGAACTCGTATGGCACGTACTGCGAGAAGACAGACATTGTGTGGGTGCTGTCCGGCGCTACCGATCGGTCATGTACGCTTTGGAAGTAAAGCTCGGTCCACAGGTGCTGAGGCAATTCGCCCCGGCGCGCCGCCGCATAGCTGTCCTTCCACTGCTGCTTATCGAGCGGCGTGTTGATCTGTCCGAAATGATGAGGCTCGCAGATGCCTGGGCGGGCGCAGAAATTCGGCAGCTCACGAAGCCAAACGTTGAGCTTTAGAGTGCAGCCTTGAATCGGCACGCGTTCGACTTGGGCGCGCCAAGAGGAGTCCGCGGAATTATCGAGAAGCCGCAACGTCTGGCGCGGATCGGCATTGGAAACCACTACAGGCGCGTGAATGCGCTCACCGCTTTCGAGCACAACGCCATGGCCCGGAATGATCCGCGAAACGGGTACACCGGACGCGATCACCGCGCCGGCTGCCTGCGCGGCGTCGGCGATAAAGAATGAGACCATGCCCATGCCGCCCCGGACGTAACCCCATTGGCCCGGGAAGCCACCGAGACGCCCCGAGGAGTGGTGAAAACGGATGGACGCGGTGCCGGGATCAAAGGGGCTTGCGTTCGTGCCGATTACGCCTTGCCCGAGATAAGCGATCCGGAGCCTTTCGTCGGAAAGATAGTGTTCGACGAACTCCGCCATCGACCAATCGAACAATAGCCCGCGCGCTTCTGTATCATTGCCGAGGCGTTCTTCAAGATCTTCGCGCGTAGGCGGTTCGCCGATCCAGGCGTCATGGCAATTGGGCGGTCGAATTGCATCGCGCGTCCGGCGGATGACATCCGACATGGCGCGCCAGCCCTCGACATCTCCGGGCGCGAAGCAGCGTAGCTCGGCTTCGCACTGCTCGTCATCGTCATAGAGCTGAACACTCGATCCATCTTCGAACGGGACGAACAGTCCGCTAGTTGCCGGAGTCCAATGGAAACCACGCTCGCGCAGATTCAGCTCTTCGATGACTAGAGGATGGAGTAGACCAGCGAGGTAAGCGCATGGAGAAAGGCGCACGCCGGGCCACGGCTGCTCGATGGTGCACGCGCCCCCAATGCGCTCGCGAGCCTCCAAGATGAGGACGCGCTTTCCCGCACGGGCAAGATAGGCGGCACACGTCAGGCCGTTATGGCCGCCGCCTATCACGATGGCATCCCAGCGCTTAGCGGCCAAGTCGCGGATCGGCTCAGGCAGGTCCACAAGTCCGAGGCAATCGACAGCGGACCGGGTCTGCGTGGGCGCGCTAACCGTCATTTGCTGCGTGTAGTCTACGCGGTTCGCTGAACTTCGGCCTTGCTTTCGTCGGCAATAGCCGCCTGAGCCGCAGCGAGGCGTGCGATCGGCACGCGGTACGGCGAACAGGAAACGTAATTCATTCCGATGCGATAGCAGAACTCGACTGAACTCGGTTCGCCGCCGTGCTCACCACAGATACCGACTTCCAAGTCCGGTCGCGCCTTGCGGCCCAGCTTTACTGCGTGCTCGATGATCTTGCCGACTCCGTCCTGGTCGAGAACGGCGAACGGGTCTGCTTTAAAGATCTTCAGCTTTTCATATTGGCTGGAGAACTTGGTGTAATCGTCACGTGAGAGGCCCATGGTGGTTTGCGTCAGATCGTTCGTGCCGAAGCTGAAGAATTCGGCTTCGCGCGCGACCTCATCGGCGGTCAGGGCCGCGCGCGGAATTTCGATCATGGTGCCCACGTAGTACTTGAGATCCTTAAGGCCGCCGTTTCCAAGAACTTCCTCGGCCACTCGCACGACGATTGCCTTTTGATTCTCCAACTCTTTGACGTTGCCGACGAGCGGGATCATCACTTCCGGAATGACCTTGATGCCCTTCTTTGCAACTTGTACAGTGGCTTCGAAGATGGCACGGGCCTGCATCTCGGTGACCTCCGGATACGTGATCCCAAGCCGGCATCCGCGATGGCCGAGCATGGGATTGAACTCGTGCAGCTCCTCCACACGATGGAGCAGCTCTGGAAGGTATTTCTTTAACTCACCGGCGCCAACTCCATAACTGGCAGCCACTTCCCTCTTTTGCTTGAAGCTCGCGGAGGGCAGCTTCGCGATGTCCACCATCAGGTTCTCTCGCTTGGGCAGGAACTCGTGAAGCGGTGGATCCAGCGTGCGAATTACGACCGGGAATCCGTCCATCGCCTCAAAGAGACCCGCGAAATCCTTCCTCTGCATGGGAAGGAGCTTCTGCAAAGCCTTTTTGCGGGTCTTCTCATCGCGGGCCAGAATCATGGCCTGCATGTGAGGGATACGATCCTCTGCGAAGAACATGTGCTCCGTGCGGCACAGGCCAATGCCTTCCGCACCGAAGAGTCGCGCCTGTTTGGCATCGCGCGGGATATCCGCATTCGCCCGGACGCCGAATTTGCCCCGGAACTCGTCCGCCCACTCCATGAAAGTCGCGAAATAATGCGATTTCGGGTCGGGCTCGTTGGTCTTGCATTGGCCGAGGTAGACTTCACCCGAACTGCCGTCGAGAGAAACCCAGTCGCCTTCCTTGAGCGTTATGCTCTTGCCGCCGACAACGATGATGGCTCGTTTAGCGCCTTCGTTAACGCTGACGGTAGACGCGCCCACGACACAGGGGCGGCCCATTCCTCGCGCCACGACGGCGGCGTGACTGGTGAGCCCGCCGACTGCAGTCAGAATGCCTTTTGAGACGTCCATGCCGTGAATATCATCGGGCGTGGTTTCCTTGCGAACCAGGATGACTGGGCCCTTGTTGGCGAGCTCGACGGCATCTTCCGACGAAAAAGCCACACGGCCCACTGCGGCACCAGGCGAGGCCGGCAGACCCGTAGCGATTTTCTGCAAACTGCTGCGCGTTGTAAGGTCGAGCACCGGATGGAGCAGTTGGTCTAGCTGATTGGGCGCGACACGTTGAACAGCTTCCCGCTTGGAGATCAGACCTTCTCCCACCATGTCGACGGCAATTCGCACGGCGGCGGGACCGGTCCGCTTGCCGTTGCGCGTCTGCAGCATGTAAAGCTTGCCTTCTTCGATGGTGAATTCGAAATCCTGGACGTCACGATAGTGCTTCTCCAGATTTGAGGTGATGGACCGGAGCTGGTTGTAGGCGTCCGGCATCACTTGCTCTAATTCGGCGATCGGCTGCGGCGTACGGATGCCAGCCACCACATCCTCGCCTTGCGCATTCACAAGGAATTCGCCATAGAAAGTCTTTTCGCCGGTAGATGGGTTACGAGTGAAGCCGACGCCCGTTCCGGAAGTATCGCCCATGTTGCCGAAGACCATGGCCTGCACATTCGCGGCCGTGCCGATGGAATCCGGAATTTTTTCCATGCGGCGGTAGTAGATGGCTTTCGGGGTGTTCCAGGAGTGGAACACGGCATCACGCGCGAGTAGCAGTTGCTCCAGCGGGTTCTGTGGAAATTCCTTGCCGGTCTCCTTCTTTACAAGCTTCTTGTACTCGCCAATGATGGCCTGCAGGTCGCGGGCGCTGAGATCCGTGTCGAGCTTGGCTTTGGCCTTTTCCTTACGCGCATCGAAAATGTGGTCGAACTTGGCCATGTCGATGTGTAGCGCGACTTCACCGAACATCTGAATAAAACGGCGGTAACAATCGTAAGCGAAACGCGCATTACCGGTCTTCTTGGCTAACGCCTCCGTCGACTCATCATTCAGGCCGAGGTTCAAGATAGTATTCATCATGCCCGGCATCGAGAACTTCGCGCCGGAGCGAACACTCACAAGCAGCGGGTCATCGCCCGCGCCCAGCTTCTTGCCCATCTGACGCTCTAATTTCTCGAGCGCCTGATGAATCTGTTCATCTACTTCTGCCGGAACTTTGTTGCCATTTTCGAAGAACAAAGTGCAGACTTCGGTCGAGATCGTAAATCCCGGGGGGACGGGTACGCCTGCTTTACTCATTTCGGCGAGGCCTGCGCCTTTACCGCCGAGCACATCGCGCATTTTCCCATCGCCGTCGGCCGAGCCTCCGCCGAACGAATAAACGTGTTTCTTCATAACGAACTTTCTATCTCCTGACTCCGCGTGTGAGCGCTGTGTTCTCTTTGCGGCATTAAGCGCTTGCGCCGCCGCCTTGGGTGACAATTTCTGAAAAATCCGCGATGGTGGAGAATTCCGTCAAAAGGCTGTAGAGCAGAGCTAGACGATTCTGCCGTATCGCCGGATCTGGATCGTTTACAAGAATTTTATCGAAGAAGAGATCCACCTGAGGCCGTAGCGAAGCGATGCTTGCGAGGTTCTCGCGATAGGAACCGTTCTTCTTTGTTATTTCCCGCACTCGCAGGAAGGCTTGATGAAGGTCCTGCTCGGGGCCTGGTTTCAGCAGAGCGGGATCGGGCTGGCCAGCCGTCTCGACCTGTGCCTGTTTCAGAATGTTCTTGATTCGCTTGAAACTAGCGGCTAGCGGCTCGAAGTCCTCTGTCGGCCGTATGAAATGGATTCCATCGGCGCGGTCCGCGAGATCGGGCAGGGTCGTCAGCGGCGCCGCTAGTACGGCGCTCACCTCGTCATAAGCGTAACCGAGCACATCGCGCAAGTAGAATTGCATTCGTTCCCGGAAAAATGCGCTGAGCTCGTCACTGTCGATGAACTTTGACAGCTCTAGCGGGAGCCGCGCTTCGAAGAGAATCTTGATGATGCCCTGAGCGGCTCGGCGCAGCGCGAACGGGTCTTTGGAGCCGGTCGGGATCAGCCCAATCCTGAAGCATTCGCGAAGAGTATCCAGCTTGTCCGCGATCGAAAGAACTTTCCCTTCGAGCGTGCGCGGAATCGAATCCTCCATGCTGACGGGCTTGTAATGGTCATAAATCGCTGTAGCGACGCCCTTCGGCTCACGCTGCGCTTCCGCATAGAGGCCGCCGCCGACGCCTTGGAGCTCGGTGAATTCCTTGACCATCTCGGTGGTGAGGTCGCATTTCGAGAGCAGGGCAGCGCGCTCCGTGGTTGCTACATCAGCGCCCAATTGGGTTGCGAGCTGTGATGCGAGTTCCACGACGCGATCGGTCTTGTCCTTATAGCTTCCGAGCCTTGCCTGAAACGTTACTTTTTGGAGATCGGAAACGCGGTCGCGTAGCGGCTTCTGCTGGTCCGCCTGCCAAAAGAACCGAGCGTCATTGAAACGAGCACGCAGCACGCGTTCGTTACCCCGGCGGATCAGGCCCTCGGGATCGCCGTCGGTGTTCGTCACGGCCACGAACTGCGGCGCGAGAGAGCCATCCTCGTTTAATACCGAGAAATAATGCTGGTGGTGCCGCATGACGGTCGCCAGGATCTCCTTCGGGAGTTCGAGGTACGATGCATCGAAGCTGCCGCGGATCGGAGTCGGAAATTCCGTCAGGTAGACCAGGGTTTCGAGCAGTTCATTATCGGGCTGAATGCTTTTAGCGACACCCGCCTCAATCTTTCGCCGCCGCTCGTCGGCACGCACGATCACGAAATTGTCGCGGAGAATCTGTTCGTATGAGCCAATCGTGACCGGAAGTGGATCCTTCGAGCCAAGAATTCGATGGCCGCGGGTCGTATTGCCGGAGCGAACGCCCGCCAATTCAAACGGTACAACCTCATCGTTGTGCAGCGCCAAAATCCACCGAATCGGTCGAATAAAGCGAATCCCACCCTGTCCCGTCCAGCACATCGACTTCGGCCAGTTAATTCGCGCGACGACATCGGGTATGACAGAAGAGAGAACTGCCGCAGCCACCTCGCCTTTGTGAGTGACTACCGCATAGTAGCGCTGGCCTTTCGCATCCGTTTCACGCCGGAGCGCTTCAACTGTCGTGTTTTGCTTTTTTGCAAATCCTTGCGCGGCCTTTTCGCCGGCGGAAACGTAAGGTCCGGCCACCACCTCTTCCACGTCGGCTATCCGATCGTCAAGGCCGCGAACGCGCAAGGTCAGACGTCGCGGCGTGCCGTCGAGGAGATCGATCGTGCCGCGCAGCTTGCCCGTCTGCGAGGATTGATAATTTTCGCGGAGGCTTTCCAGCGCGAGCCGGATCATCCAATCCGGAATCTCTTCGGTGCCGATTTCGAGTAGGAAATCGCCCATTACGCAGCCGCACTCTCTCTGGGGTTATGCTGCTCACACCAAGCCTGTGCCACTCCGACGGCGAGCTTCCGAACGCGGGCGATGATGCCAACCCGCTCCGTTACGCTGATGGCGCCTCGCGCATCGAGCAGATTAAATAGATGCGAGCACTTCAGAACCTGATCGTACGTCGCCAAAACAGGAAAGCGCTCCTTGTCCGTGCTCGCCCGAAAGAGTTCTAACAGTCGCTGGCCTTCCCGTTCGTGCAACTCAAATTCGCGCCAAAGGGCCGCCACGTCGGCAAGCTCGAAGTTGTAGATCGAAAACTGCTGCTCCTCGGCGGAGCGCACATCAGCGTACTTGAAGCCTGGCGCCCACTGGATCTCATACACACTTTCGACGTTCTGAAGAAAAGCGACAATGCGCTCAAGGCCATAAGTGATCTCGGCCGGCACTAAGTCGAGATCCATCCCGCCGCACTGCTGAAAATAGGTAAATTGCGTGATCTCCAGACCGTCGAGCATGACCTGCCAGCCGATACCCCAGGCTCCCAAAGTTGGTGATTCCCAATTGTCTTCCTCAAACTTGATGTCGTGCTTTCGCAGATCGATGCCGATCGCTTCAAGACTCCCTAGGTACTGGTCGATCACATCGTCCGGCGTCGGTTTCAGGATGACTTGTAATTGCTGGTGCTTGTAAAGGCGGTTCGGATTCTGACCGTAGCGACCGTCCGCTGGGCGGCGGCTAGGCTGGACATAAGCCACTTTGTAAGGTTTGGGTCCAAGCACACGGAGAAAGGTCTCCGGCGCCATGGTTCCCGCGCCGACCTCGAGGTCATAGGGTTCCTGAATGATTGCGCCCCGGTCCGCCCAATACCGCTTTAACTTGACGATTGTGTCTTGAAAGGAGTCCATTCTGATTAAAGGGCCTCGAGCAGCGCCGGTGTTTGGAAGCGCCGTTCCGCGTGTTCTTCCATCCGTCGAATCAGAAAGCGGCGAAGGTCCAGAGCCGTGTCCTTGCACCAAGTGCGCGCAGGCAACTCCGAAATGTGTGTTCTCAACATTGCTCCGGCAAGCTCGCGGGAGGTCGCTGACAGGTTGCGATCGGGGTGGTCCGTGAGATCCGGCAGGAAACCGGAGAGCCGCGTCGCCCAGAGCGAAAAATAGGTGATCGCCGCCCAGATTGCACCCGGCGCCCGCTCATGCATGTAATCGAGAATGGCGGTCAGCAATCGGAAGAAGCGCTCGTTCGGCTCATGCGGCGGAAGCATGTGATCACTGACCTCGACGATATAGTCGAGTGCAACGGTGGCGTCGAACTCGTTCAGAAGATCAAATTGCGATTGCAGCAAATCGCATGAGTTGAGATTGACGAGTTCTCGCGTTTCCTTTTGTGAATACGATAAGTTCACGAGCGACAGCCGTTCCAGACCCGATCCGAAATTACTCTTGGGTTTCCGCGCCCGCCTCGCCACCCCGCGGAGCTTACCCTGGTCGCGAGTGAAAAAACTTACGATGAGATCCGACTCGCGGAATGGGTAAGTACGAAGAACATAGGTTTCACTCACCCGAGCCGGCATGACGAATTGGGCCGGTGCCAAGCGAATTGCAGCCGGTGGAATTTTCAGAGTAACAAAACGCGGAAGGAAGCTATGGAAGAATGGCATTTTGCTCCGCACCATTGTTGCCCTCTCGCTGCTGTATCTTTTCGGAGTTGTCGCGTTTGCGCAAACCTCTGAGCAGACCCCTCGCCTCCTGCTCACATCCCAGCGACTACGGCGATTGAAGCGTGACCGTCAGCGCCAGACGATACGCTGGACGAACTTCGAAAATCGCGTGCAATCGGCTCCGGATTCTCCGCAGCGGGGATTTGAGCTAGCACTGTTCTATGCGATCACCGGTGATGAGGCGAAGGGGAGGGAAGCGTGGCATTGGGCTCTGGCGCATTCTTGCGAGCGGAGGCAGGTGGCTCTGGTCCTCGATTGGGCCGGTGGATTGGGTCCGGCGGAGGAAAAACAGCGGCTCGGGAGCGGGAGCTGTCCCTCGGATCACGCAGGGCCTGAGCAAGAGTTGCGAGACACGCTCTTCATGGATATTGCAATGGGTCGCGTCAACGAACTCACAGAGCCCTTGAAAGAGAAGATCCTGGAGCCGATCGAAAAGGGTGAGGACGTAGACTCGGCCGAGCTTTACGCCCTCAGCGAATCACTGATTGCTGTGAGAACCAATTTCCACGAAGATGTTCGAGAAGGAGCGCCGGACGTATTCCGCCAGTTACCCGCTGAATTGCTCTTGCGTCTCAAGCCGCCTCAGGTGGACAATCCGGGCTGGGTCACTCATATCGCGGCGCTCGCCCTGGTTGGCGTTGATCCCGATCTTCAGAACGCCCAATTCCTGCAAGGCTGGGCGATGGAGGACCGGCAGATGATTTCTGAGGGTCCGGGTGTGGCGTATGAGTTCTTGTGGGCTGATCCGTACCTTCCGGGCATCGGATATCAGAGTTTAGATCCTTGGGTGTATCAATCGGCTGGCCGGCTCTTTGCTCGAACCGACTGGACCAATGATGCCTGCTGGATCGCTATTTCGGCGGCGGGCCTGCAACAGCAACATTGCCCGCCTGGGCTGGATCACGCGACGTCCCAATTCGGCCACCTTACACTGGTCCCGGCTACCGGCCCTTGCACCGAGATACCGCCTCCTAAGAACAATGAATGGGTGATTATCTGGAGGCTTCCCGCGCGACAGAAAATGCTCGTTACGCAAGGTAAGACGAAGCATACAGCCGAGACCGACGCCGCCGGAATGTGGCTCATCGGCTCGGAGTTAGCAGGAAAGGCCTGTATCGAGCACAGAGGAGAGCGCTGATCCCTTGTTAGACTTAAGGTTTCCGCAGGCGCATAGTTCTGTGCGCAAAAGGGGAGTTTTTATCCAGTCATGATTGCAGCGACACAACTGCGCCCCGGTATGGTGGTGAAGTTTAATAGCGAGCTTTTTTCGGTCTTCAGCATGGTTCACCGTACGCCCGGTAACCTGAGAGGCTTCGTGCAGGCGAAGATGCGAAATCTCCGGTCGGGATCCATGATCGAGCATCGCTTTTCGTCAGAAGACAAGGTCGAGAGGGTCGCTCTCGACGAGCATCAGATGGAGTATCTCTACGACGACGGCGAATACTTCTATTTCATGAATACCGAGACGTTCGAGCAGATGCACTTGACGAAGGACATGCTTGGCGACGGCGTCATGTACCTGATCCCTCAACTGCAAGTGAACGTTGAATTCTACGAAGGGAAACCGATCAGCGTCGAACTACCACCCAGCGTGCAAATGACAGTTGTCGAGACCGAGCCGGGCTTAAAAGGCGCGACGGTCTCAAACGTCACCAAACCGGCGAAGATGGAGACCGGCCTTATGGTCCAGGTGCCTCCGTTTATCAATCAGGGCGAAAAGATCCGCGTCAGCACTGCGGACGGCAGCTACCAGGAACGCGCCTAGCTGTTAAAGTAATCCTTTAAATAGTTATAGCTTTTTCCGAGACTCGCAATGGGATCGCCCGGCGTTTGATCCTGCTCGACAAAGTAATTCTCGACGCCTGCGGCATCTGCGGCCTTGAGAATGGCGGGAAAGTCAAGCGAGCCGCTCCCAACTTCTTTGAAAGCGTCCTTCGGCACATTCTCGTTGTATTGAGTCTTCGTGAAGTTTCGGGCTTTGTCCTTCAAATGAACCAGCAACACGCGTCCCGAGTACTTGTTGAGGATCTCCACTGGGTTATGGCCTCCCGCGCTGGCCCAAAACACATCGAGTTCGAGTGAAACAACGCCCTTCTCCGTGTTGCTCATCAGAATGTCGAGACCAGTGGTTCCATTCATCGGTTGATATTCAAAGGCATGGTTGTGATAGCACAGCTTCAGATTCGTAGCTGTCGCTTTCTGTCCCGCTTTGTTCAGCTTCTCGGCCAGATTTTTGAACATATCCGGACCGCCCCGCTGGGCCGGCGGAATGTAGGGAACCACGACGTATTGAAAGCCGCGCTCTTTGATGTCGGCCAGGGTTCGATCGAGATCAGCGCTGCCTTCCATAAATATCGAAGTATCGACGTGGATGCTCACGGGTTTCAGACTGGTCTTCTGCAGCGCCGCCATGATCTGGTCAAGGCCGGCATAAGTCGCTTCCACTTCCTGGTACCCGATGTCCTGTATGGCTTTGAGAGTAGCGACCGGATCTTTCATGATTACGTTCCGCACAGTGTAGAGCTGGACGCCCAGGTTGCTGGAGCGCAGCCGCGCTCTGCCGTAGAAAAGCTTGCTGGCTGGGAGCAACGCGGCACTTGTGGCGACAAAGGTACGGCGGGAAAGTGGTGACATGACTTCAATACTATCTACCTTGCGACGGGGCTATGAGGGTCAGGCGCTGGGACCGGCTCTGTTTGCCACTCGGCCTTGAAGCCAGGGCGCAGATGGACGTGGCTTGAATCGATCAGAATTGTCCCATCCTGCAGTTCATCCAGGGCCGATTTGGACTTCTCGCCGTAAAAGGCATAGAGCAGGTGCATTTCCTTGGTCGTGGGTTCATGCCTGGTTCGCATTTTGTAGCGATGATTCCCGGACTCCAGACGGCGGAACTCGATCTTCACTCTGCAATACTTTTGAGGCCGGAAACGCGTTTCCAATTGGGTCACGACCCCGCTCACAACAGCTCCACGCGGAATTACCTCATCGCCATCGCGCACCGGATCCAGCAATACACCTTTCACCGAATCGCCGCTGTACCCACTCTCGTCATCAATGCCGGAGCTGAGCGCGATGTGCAGATGGAGACCCGGTGGAAGCACAGCTTCTGATCCGGGCAGAGGGGCTGAATCGGGGATCGGTTGGGGTTTCTCGGAGGTCTCGAAACGCAACGTCGATTCGGCTCGAAACTCATGGCAATCCGAATACTCGCCGCGGCTGACGGTGAAAATATGCGATTCATCTTCGAGTTGCAGGACGAACGCCGCTGGTATGAGAGCGTCTCTTCCCGAAAGTCGTGCGAGTTGATACCTAACCTCGGTTCTGGCCGACTGAATACTGGAATTGAAGGGAACGTCGTAAGGAGTCACTTCCAGGGTGGCGAGTTGCAGGTTGGATTTGTTAACCGTAAAGGAGCCGCGGAAGGGCACAGTGACCCAGCCCCCTCCAGTCTTGTACATCTGATATCGCGTGACGCGCGAGCCAACGTCGTATGTGAAGCGATAGGCGTCCGCTTGGCCTAATGGCTGATCCATGAACTCGATCCCCGGGATCAGGAAAATATTTCGCAGATAGCCGATGAACTGGCCCGAAGAAATGGGACCGCTTCGAACCACCTCACCTACTTCGGAGGATGAGAATAGGTTCGATCCGTGCCAGGAATAGAGTTCTTTGCCTTCCGAGACTTCGACGTCGAGCCGCAGCCGATCGTGTAACAGCTCATTATCTGGCTTGATAATGGTGTCTGGACCGTGTGTCGCCAGCTCGAAACCGGTGTCACGGTAATAGGCACGATCGAGAGTTTCGAGGCAGGCGTAATTCGCGGTCTCTGAGATTTGTTCAAGGATGTTCCGTTTGACTGAAGAGAGGATTTGGTTGGAGTCGTCGGCGGCCATGCAGATCGTAATAAGCAACAGCGAAATACTCAGACCGCGCATGCGCTAAAACGACTGTACTTCACTCGGGATGACCGAGAGCTGCTTCATGGCGCTGAACAAGGCGGAGCGCGACGACCGCCCCAATGGCCAGCACGGCCGCGATGCTGACCACAAGACCCCAGTGCCCGAGGAGATATTGGAAGGTCTGCCTCCCAAAGCGCTGGCCAAGATAAGCCAGAGCGAAATAACGGATGACTCGGGCCACGGCGACCACAGCCACAAAGTAGCCGATTCGGACCTGTAATGCGCCGGCGCAGAACACGGGAACCTTCATGGGTAACGGAATCGGTGAGACTGCCGGAATGAAGACCGTAAACAGGCCATAGCGCTGGAACCAGATATGCAAGCGTGCTCCGCGACGGCTGCCGATGTGTTTCGCGAGTAGGACCTCCCCTCCTTTTCTCGCAATGCCGTAGAGCACCAAGCTGCCTACGATTGAACCCACTATGGCGTAGACTGCGGCGAAATAGGCCTGAGCCGGTCTCTGAGATGCGATAGTTACCAGCAGGGCGTCTACTCCGCCGACGATTGGCAGTCCCAAAGAATCGATTACCGACAGGAACAGCAGCCCCAAGGGACCTAACGCAATGAGCATTTGGGCGAAGCGCTGCCAAAATACAAACAGGCTGTGTAAGACAGACTTCAGTGAGTGCTCCGATCGGCCTAGCTTTCCTTATTCCTAGCTGTGCTGTGATGTTGCTCGGCCAGCATGGCCAGGAATTGCTCTTCATTAACGACAGGAATCTTGAGTTCCTGTGCTTTCTCGAGCTTGGAACCGGCATCTTCTCCAGCCAGAACAAAGCTGGTCTTGGTACTTACCGAGCCCGCCACCTTTCCCCCAGCTTCCTCGATCCGGGCTTTCGCCTCTTCGCGTTTCAGGGTAGGAAGTGTTCCGGTCAGTACGAAGGTCAGCCCGGTGAGGGGACCGGTTGCTTTGCGCTGCTTCTGGGCCGCGAAAACCAAGCCCGCCGCGCGCAGACGCTCAACAAGCTCGCGATTGCGCTCCTCGGCAAAGAATTGCCGGATCGACTCGGCGACCTTAGGTCCGATTTCATTCACGTCTTGCAACGTTTCCGGCCGAGCGTTCATGATGTCGTCAAGACTGCCGAAGTGATCCGCTAGAAGCTGCGCGGTCCGCTCACCCACGAACGGAATTCCCAACCCGTTGATCAGCCGCGAGAGCGGGCGAGAACGCGAAGTGTCGATATTCTGAATGACCTTAGTCGCGGACTTCTTGCCCATGCGCTCTAGATCGAGCAGTTGATCGATCTTGAGGTCGTACAGGTCCGCAATGCTGTGAACGAGGCCCCGGTTGAGAAGCTGATCAACTAAGGCGTCTCCCAGGCCATCGATGTCCATAACGTGGCGTGATGCAAAATGCAGAAGCGATTCGCGCAAGCGAGCGGGGCAATTCGTGTTGACACAGCGGCTGGCTGCTTCGCCTTCCTGCCGGATAATGTGCCCGCCGCAGACCGGACAACGCCTGGGCATTCGGAATGGATGCCGGCTTGTGCCGCGCTCCACTACGCGAACGATCTTTGGGATCACGTCGCCACTCCGCTCGACCAGCACGGTGTCGCCGATTTCGAGGTCCAGACGTGCAATCTCGTCTTCGTTGTGCAGCGTGGCACGGGACACTGTCACACCGCTCAGATTGACTGGCTTCAAGTGAGCGACCGGTGTGAGTGCGCCTGTTCGGCCGACCTGAACCTCAATATTTTCGAGCAGAGTGCTCGCCTGACGTGCCGGATATTTGAAGGCGATGGCCCAGCGCGGCGCTTTGGCAGTCCAGCCAAGCTGCTCCTGCTGTTCCACGGAGTTGATCTTCGCGACGACACCATCCGTTTCGTAGGGCAACGTATGGCGCTTTTCGTCCCAGTCCTGAATGAACTTCAAGAGGTCTGCGAAATCGCGGCATTTGTGGCGATGCGGATTCACTTTAAAACCAGCGGCTTTGAGTGCCTCCAAACTCTCCCAATGGGTTGCGAGCGCCGGCCGGCCATCACGAAGAAGGAAATAGGTGAAGTAATCGAGCTGGCGCGCAGCCGTAACACTAGGATCGAGTGCACGGAGCGCTCCGGCGGCTGCATTCCTCGGATTCGCGAAGCGCGAGAGCCCCGCGGTCTCCCTCTCCTCGTTCAACCGTTCGAAAGAACGCCGTTGCATGACAACCTCGCCGCGAACTTCAAAGGCATCACCACTCAGCTCGTTGGTGCGCAAGTGAAGCGGGAGAGACCGGATCGTTCGCGCATTTTCCGTGACGTCTTCTCCGACGCGGCCGTCCCCGCGCGTAACAGCTTTGTCGAGCCGCCGGTCCAGATAGTGCGCCGCCATCGAGAGGCCGTCTAGCTTCAACTCAGCCACGTATTCGTACGGTGCCGCCTTGAGGAGAGAGCGAACGCGCGCGTCAAATTCCCGAAGCTCTTGTTCGTTGAGAGCATTATCGAGGCTGAGCATCGGCGAGCTATGAGGCACCTTCACGAACCCTTCGCGAGGTCGGCCGCCAACGCGCTGAGTGGGCGAATCGGGAGTGCGCAACTCGGGATGCGCATCTTCGAGATCGCGAAGCTCGCGCGTCAGACGGTCGAAGTCGGCATCGCTAATCTCCGGGCGGTCCAGAACATAGTAGAGATACTCGTGGTGTTCGAGCTCTTTACGAAGATCTTCCACCCGTTTGGAAATGGAATCTGTCATTCCTGAACCTATAATGTGAGCTTGGAATCACTTCACGCAAAACGCGCAGCAATCGTCTTTAATCCCGTCGCGAGAGGGTTGTCGCGACACAGACACTTGCTTCAACGTACCATCGAGATCTTGCAGAAGGAGGGGATCGACTCCACTCTCGTTGAGACGAAGGGGCCAGGTACTGCAGGATCCCAGACGCGCCGCCTGATCGAAGCTGGCTCCGATTTGATTGTCGCAGCGGGCGGTGATGGCACGATCAACGAAGTCGCGGCGGGAATGCTTCATACTGGTGTTCCGCTCGCGATCCTGCCCGGTGGAACTGCTAATGTACTGGCGCACGAGCTGCGCCTCCCGACACAAAACGAGCGTGTTGCGGCCGAGATTCGCCAATTACAGCCGTGCCGGATAGCCGTCGGAAAGTTGCGCATGGGCTCGCAACAGCGGAACTTCCTTTGTATGGCAGGCGCGGGTCTCGATGCGGAGATTGTGTACCGTTTAAACCTCGATCTCAAGGCTGCTATCGGTAAATTTGCTTATTACGTGGGCGGCTTTGGGCAGGTACTTCGGCGTTTGAGTGAGTTTGAGGTCACTGTCGACGGGAAACGATACGAAGCCAGCTTCGCTCTGATTAGCCGCGTCCGAAACTACGGCGGCGATCTGGAGATTGCCCGCGGAGCATCTCTTCTGCGGAACGACTTCGAGGTCGTGCTCTTCCGCGGAACCCGGAGCGTACGTTATCTGCAGTATCTTTTTGGTGTAACCGTCGGACGAGCGCATCAAATGAAGGGATGTTCCGTCCTGCGAGGGCGATCGGTCATCTGTCAGCCGCCGCCGAACAACGGGATTTACATCCAGGTCGATGGAGAGCTCGCAGGTCAATTGCCGAGTTCAATGGAGATTGTCCCAGACGCGTTAACGTTACTGGTTCCTCCGGCCTACGTGGCTAGAGAGCAGACGCTAGCCGCAGTTCCCGTGTGCGCCTGACTCGCGGCGCATGGATAACATCACACACTCGCTCACCGGCCTCGCTCTTTCACGCGCCGGTCTGAAGCAGTTTTCGCCGCGCGCCACTGCCCTGCTTATTCTTTCGGCAAACGCGCCTGACGTTGACATTGTTGCGTTGCGCGGCGGCGCCCTACGATATCTGGAAATGCATCGCGGATACACGCACTCGCTGCTTTGCCTGCCCTTGATGGCCGCGCTTTGCGTGTTGGTCATCGCGGCGGCATCACGGCGAAAACTACCCTGGATGCGAGCCTGGCTCCTCTGTTGCTTGGGCCTCGGAAGCCATCTGCTACTGGATTGGACGAATAGTTACGGTATCCGGGCACTTTTGCCGTTCTCATCGCGATGGTTCCACTCGGATCTGAACGGTTTATACGATGTGTGGATTTTGGCGGTGTTGATATTTGCCGCGCTATGGCCTCTGTTCACGGGTCTTGTAAGCCGCGAGATCGGCGCCCGCACGCCAGGGGGACGGGGCAGCGCTTGGTTCGCCCTGCTGTTCTTCGTTTTCTTCGATATTGCTCGTTTCATTTTGCACGGACGCGCGATAGACCAGCTCGAATCGCGGCTGTACGGCGATGCTCCCGCGATCCGGGCCGCCGCATTGCCGGATTCGTTTACGCCACTGACATGGACCGGCGTCGTGGAAGGCGCGGAAGCATATCGTCTGCTGGATATCAACGTTACCGGACAACTGGACCTGGCGACAGCCGAGACGTTTTACAAGCCGACAGTCACGCCCGCTCTTGAGGCCGTGAACACGACCCCACCATTTCGTTATTTTCGATATTTTGCCCGTTTTCCGGTATGGTCTGAACTCCCCGTAACCACGAGCTCAGGTGAGTACCGGCGATTCGATCTGAGTGATCTGAGGTTTGGCGCTCCGGGCCGTGGCTCGTTTCACTGTATTGCGCTGACGGATCACGACAATCACGTGCTCGGATCCACCTTCACATACGGTTCGGGGGCGAATCTGGGATGGGGGAAGTGAGCCCGTGCCGACTGCACTGAATCTAATCTAGACTGAAAGGCGCGCCTGAGAGCTTACTGCGTCCGGGAGTTCGGGCATGGGGAGCGACATCACCATAATTGGTAACAGTGTAGCGATGAACCGCATACGCAACTTGCTTGAACGCGTTGCTCCTCGGGACACAACAGTGCTGATCACAGGCGAAGCAGGAACGGGAAAGGAATTCTTTGCCCGTGCTGTGCATCAGCGAAGTGCTCGCCGAGACCGCCCGTTTGTTGCCGTCGACTGCGCTGCCATCACCAACAGAGGATTCCAGTACGAGCTACCGCGGTCCTACCGAAAAGATGTTCTCGAAGATCTATACGAAATGGCCCAAGACTCCACCATGTTTTTAGGTGAGGTCGGCGCTTTCTCCCTAGATGTGCAGAGTAAGCTGCTTCGTTTACTTCAGCAACCCCTGTTCCACAACATCGCTGCGACTGCGTCCAACCCCGTCCGGTTCATTGCCGCTACCGCTCTCGACCTTGCCGAAGAGGTGAGCAAGGGGCAGTTCCGCGAGGATCTCTACGCCCGACTGAACGTTGTTACTATCGACTTGCCGCCTTTACGCGAACACAAAGACGACATCCCGTTGCTCGCCGATCATTTCATTCATCAGCTCGCCCGGCACTACAACCGTCATATCACTGGGCTATCGCCGAGTGCACGGGCGGTTCTTCTGCGATATGATTGGCCGTTCAACATACGCGAGCTTAAGCAAGCACTAGAACACGCAGTGCTTGGAAGCGAAAGAGAATATATCTCGCCCGAGGATCTACCCAACAGACTGCTCTAGTCAGGGCCACAACTGCCAAGCAATGCCACGCCAAGCTATTCCGGTTCACTTGCCGATGCCACGAGGAGCGGTCATCTCGATATCGTATTGAGCAACGACGCTCCAGATCCTAAGTTGATCCTGTTGAACGACGGCACCGGACATTTCAAGGTCGGCGGAACGCATCGCGATCCGAAATGGCCAACACGAAATGCTGCGGTAGGAGATCTTGCCAGAGCCGGGTCTTTTTCAATCGCAAACTGGACGGGACAGGGGAAACCGTGGGGACCAGTGACGGCATCGATCCGCGCGGTTGCTGTCGCTGATTTGAACGGCGATGGCCATCCTGATATCGCAGCCTGTCCCGAGAGGCTCGGCTGCTTTGTTTACTCTAATGATGGGAAGGGCGACTTCTCCAATGGTATTCAATTTCAGGAGCCCGAGGCCTTGCCACATTCGATGATCGCCGCGGATCTGAACGTCGTCGGCCGACCGGAGCTCGCGGTCGGTTACGTCAACTCGCCCGGGCGTAATTTATTTCAATGACGGATCTGGGACAAAGTTCGAGGCCCATCCGTTCGGAGACGAAAAGGGGTGATCTACGGGAGGGCCAGCGGCGATCTGAATGGAGACGGGCGACTCGATCTAGCGGTGGCGCGGAGCGATGCACCTCATTTATCCTTTTCAACCGAGGGGTGCCGAAGTAGGAAGGGAAGCAACTTTCGGCAATTCGAAAGCTTGCCAGGGAACGGCATCCAAGGCGACCACTCCCATCTTGACTTCAAGAGGACCGCAAAATACAAGCCGGCAATCGACTGGCGACCCCAGAGGGACCGAATACCCGTCAAAGGGAAAGCGATTCTAAGGCTGAACAAGCGGAAGGACAGACGCAACCTTCAAGTCAATCATGTTCACCATGCGGCGGTCCAATTGGAAAAACAGCGCGGTGTTCCTTGCCGAGATGACGCTGCGGAAATGGGAAGGTACTTCAGCCCTCAGTTGTGCCACTGACTGATCGAGTTGCAGCCAGTCCTTGGCCAATTTATCCAGTTGGGCGTCTGTCATCGAATGCCAGCTTGTCGTTAGACATCTGAGCTTGTCAGTCAAGGGATTTGGAGCGAAAGTTTGCTGAATCCGGCGCAGGTTTTCCACTGAAGTTGCACAGCCGAATCGCCCTCGTTGCGAGCGCGCCGGCGACGGGCGGTCCCATGCATCGCCTCGTCAT
>JAFATG010000040.1 GCA_019244055.1 Acidobacteriaceae bacterium
AGATGGTTCGGGGCTATGACTTTACCGACGGCAACAGCTCCTCCATCGCCGTTCTGGATCCTGGTTGCGGCCCTGATCGGTGCGGGCGCTGCACTTCTGGCCCAGCTTTTGGCGCATTTACTCACACGTGGCCGTGAGAACCGGCGACTCCGGCTGGAATCATACAGGCAATTCCGGACCGAGTTCATCGAGGATCAGGAACCACGAGCCATCTCCAGGAAATACTACGGCACGGGCGATCCTCAACTTACCGAGGAAGAGATAGAGCGTTATCTCGATTTTTTCGAGGACATGGGGCTTTACTGGTCGCGCGACCTCATCGACCTGGATCTGATTGATGAGTCGTTTGGCGACTATGTGATCGATTGCTACCGGAACAACACTATTATGAAATATGTGGGCGCCGTGCGCGGCGAACAGCGCGACCCTCGTATTGGGAACATTTCGAGAACCTGGCCAAAGAGTTGGTGAGGCGCCAGCAACAACGAAGAGAAAAGCAGGAGCGACGGCGATGAAACACCGATTTCGCAAAGGCGGCCAGAAGGTCAAACATCCCAGCCCACCACCATCACCAAAGAAATAATAGTGCTATAGGCTCAAATAGCAGACCAAAGCTGAACCGCGCCAATAAACGAGTGACAGCACTGCTCAGCAAATGTCTCGCACTCGACGCCGTGCGGGTTTTAATTGTCAGGCGTATCCAGTTTTCGACGTTTGTCATCCTCAACCCATGCGGAGTGGTGTTGCACCAGACCTATAATCAACTATCCCCAATGGAGACGAAGAGCTCGCCAATTTAGCTAAGAACAAGAGAATCTCGGCTATCACGATATCCGCCTCGGGAACATTCCGGACGCGCGACTAACGAAGTTCATCACCACAAATCTTCCTTCCGTGCTGCCCGACGCACGCGCCAAACTCGAAGAGTACAAAGATTTGCTCTCCGAATTTGCCGACGAGGGTATTACCCGGAATTGCCGCACGGGTTAGACGCCGGAAGGCAAGAGTGAACGAGGACGGCGATTGGGCCGACATTGATTGGGCCGACATTGATTGGGCCGACATTGAACGCGACCTCGGCTATGAGCCGGAGGACGAGGAGTAGTGTCAGACCACACCCTGCCTGAGAGGTGCGATTTAAACGCCCCTGCCAAATCCGTCGCTCCTAACCTGCAGCGATCCCCGGGCACATGGTCATATTGAAGAAGTACTGCGGCTCTCGCAGCATTTCGGGCGCCGGCACCACCGCTGAAAGCGTTTTCGTCCCACTCTTTTCGGTTGTTTTATGACTGTAAATTCATGACTCACAAGGGCAGAGCGGGAAGGGCAGGCAGAAACAGTACCGCGCCGCCTAGCGGCTAAATGTGAGCTCAACTGCCGCGCGGCGCAAATACCTAAATCTTTTTTGGGTGCACGGTACCAATGAATGATCCCGCTGAGTCTCCGACAAATCGCTGCGAACGAGATTGGGTTGCTAATCAACCGTGCGACCTTTGCATGATTTCCGTGCAGATCAGAAGAGTCTCCATGTTCAATCTTTACTGTGGAAGGGGTCTCCTCTGTGTTGCCTTCGAGTATTTGTGAATCGCCCGCAACTCTACCAGGGTTGCGCTGCACGCCAGATTTACTACCAAACCTCAGGCCTCAGGATGGCAGCGCTCAGTAGCCAACGACTCAACCCAGCTTCGATCTGGCATCGCGTCCGAAGCCTAAGAATGATTTGCCCGGCCGAACCTCTTCCAGCGCTGTCTTGCCTCTTTGGTGTTAGCAACCGGTAACAATCTCAATTTGTCGAACAAGCAGGCAGCAAGGCATCTAGGGCCGCCTTGACTATCGAGCCCCATTCAACCGCCGCGCGCGCAGCCAACGACGAAGCGACTGAAATAACCACATCAGCAAATGCGTCCTGGTGCATTATGCGGAGGAGTTAGGCTGCGACTGCACTGGATCCAAGATTCCGGAAACAACGGCGGATTACGAGAACCTTCGATTGCGACGCCAAGTGTTCAGCTAAATGCACCAGCCTGCGGAGTAGGTTCGCCGTACCCCGACACAACAGTGATATTCCTGCCGTCCGCTTGATTGGTGCCTATTTGTAATAATCACCTTGACTCGTTGGTAATGCCTAATTCTAATAATCTCGGAGTGGCCCGACTCGGCTCCGGATGGCGTTAGCCCGCAGAAGCCGGGTCAGCAACGCGCATGCTAAGGGGGATACAAATGAGGTTAACATATTGGGCAGTGCTGTTGGTTTTGCTATCCACTTCCAGCGTCTATTCACAGGTATTCTCGACATCTGCTCTGAATCCGACACCGATTGATAGCAGCGGTGTCATTACCGGTTCCTTTCCGGTCGGAGGCGGTTCAGCTGCTTACTACTTTTCCGTTGATCTTCAGAAGGGTGATCTCGTAACTGAGATATCGCTATCTGGCCGAGCTAACGTTGACAAGAAGCTAGAATTTACTCTGTTAGATGCCGACCAGCATGTCGATAATTCCTACTATATCTATGCTGGCCTGGACTCGAATCAGGACGAGGCCCGTCACTTCTCGATCGACACCTCCGGACATTATCTGGTGAAGATTAGGTTAGATGGCCCTGAGAGCACATCTTTTCGCGTTCAGCTGGGTGGATCGTCAATACCTTCGCAAACGTCTCACCCGGATGTGGCTCAAACATTATCGACATCGGCATTGTTTCCTGCCGTGATTCCTCCTAGTGGAGTGATCGAGGGCAGATTCCCGGGCGGTGGAGATAACCACAACACTTATTACTATTTCTCGGTCGACCTCAAGGCAGGGTCATTAATTACGCAAATCAAAATATCTGGACGATCAAATGTTACCAAGGAGCTTGAGTTAGCGTTGTTGGACTCCAATATGCGGTCGATCGGTTCGTATTATATCCTGGCTGGACTTGACGAAAACGCGGAACAAACAAAATCGTTCGCGATTGACAGCACTGGCAGGTACTTTATTCGGCTGACGCTTAAGGGGCGCGAGAATACTAATTTCAAGGTAGAGGTGGGCGGCAGCGCCTTTCCAGCCAAATCAAATGGAGACACTACTGGTGCTAAGCAACTTCCGGGGGCCATCCAACAACTCAAAGGTCCTGGGCAACAGCCAGGCGCCATTCAAGTCCCTAAAGGTATCCAAGCAATCAAGCAAGAGAGCCTTCCTTGCGAGAGCCGGATTTCCGTTGGTGCAGACGCTTTGTTTGCTTTCGATCGGTCCGACCTTGGGAGCGATGCAACTGAAACCCTGGAGAAATTGGGTCCCATAATCCGAAGATTCGGAACGCGTCCGGTTGAAATCGATGGCCACACCGATGCTATCGGCTCGCTGTCCTACAATCAGCAGCTGAGTGAAGCGCGCGCCGAAACGGTCAAGCGCTGGTTGGTGAAGCGGGACGTCATACCAGCCTCCACACCTATCAAAGGCTACGGAAAAACTCGACCCGTCGCTCCAAACAACAATCCGGATGGTAGCGACAATCCTATCGGCCGTCAGAGAAACCGCCGCGTCGAGATTCTGATTAATACGTGCAAGCCAGCTCAAACCGCGCTGGTTGTGCCGGCTGGCAAGGCGCAAAGCACGAGCGCACCTTAGCCCGCTTTCACTACGGATGGAGGCGGCTGCAGAACAGAAAGGCCGCCGTGATTACGAGGCCTACTGACCATGCAAGAAATCCATGCGCCATATACGGGATTTACAATTGGCAAAACCTAATTTCCGCGAATCGATTTCGTTGGCCCGCCAGCATGGGCGCGAAGGCTAGGAGACTGATGGGCCTTGCGCGACTGCTCGCCCGCGAAGGCGATCACGCCGAAGCGCACCATAATGGCAGAATTTGCGACTGGTTTATAGAAGGATTTCATACCGCTGTCATAAACATTGGAGATGTCCGGGTCATAAACATTTAAACATGACCGTCGACTGCGGTAGTGGCGCGCGATGGAGAACAGCGCGCGGCGGGTGTGGCGTGAGGCGCGGGCAATGACCCGGCGGGAAGTGATCATCAAAGCCATCGCGAGACAGCTCACGTGGATACAGGCGTCCGAGATTATCGGGATCAAACCACGCCAGATACGGCGGATTCGCTGGCGAGTGGAGCATTACGGCTTGGATGCAGTCATGGACCAGCGCGGCGGGCGACCGCGCCGCAAGCGGATAAAGGCCGGCACCATCGAGTTCCTGTGCCGGCTCAAACGCGACGTTTATCCGGATTTTTCGCTGCGGCACTTTTACGAACAAGTCACTGAACGACACGGCGTGAAGGTTTCTTACAACTGGCTGCGGCTGATGCTGCAGGAGGCCGGAGTGGTCGAGAAAGAACCGGCGCGCGGCAAGTATCGGCGTCGGCGCGAGCGCCGCCCGATGGTCGGCATGCTGGTGCATCTGGATGCCTCGAGCCATGAGTGGATCCCGGGGCTGGCGAAACAGGACCTGGTAGTCGCGCTGGACGATGCCGACGGCCGGATTTTGTACGCTCGTTTCTTCCCCCAGGAAGGGACGGCCTCGAGCTTCGCTGCAGTGGAGTCGGTGGTGCTCAACTACGGGCGCTTGCGAGCTTTACACCGACCGGGGCAGCCACTTCTGCCACAACGGCCCCGCGGGCGAGCTGGCCGAGGAACAGCACGGTCAGGTGAGCCAGGCGCTTCGGGCCTTGGGCATCCGCCAGATCCTGGCCCGTTCACCGCAGGCCCGCGGGCGCAGCGAGCGCGCCTTTGGCACCATTCAGGGACGCCTGCCGCAGGAACTCAGAGTCCACGCCATTACCGATTACAGCGCCGCCAATCGCTATCTCGAACAGCACTTCATCGCTGACTTTAATCGCCGCTTTACGGTCAAGCCGGCCCAGCCCGAGAGCGCCTTCGTGAGGCTGGCAGGAATCGAGCTCGAATTGGTGCTGTCGAGCAGACATGAGCGGGTGGTCCGCAACGATAACACCGTCACGTTCAAAAACCTGATTCTCCAGCTGCCTTCATCCCGTCAGCGCATCCATTTCGTGCGCTGCCCGGTAACCGTCCATCAGTTCTCCAACGGAACCCTCGGGGTCAGCTACCAGGGCCGTCTACTC
>JAFATG010000043.1 GCA_019244055.1 Acidobacteriaceae bacterium
GATCAGAATCCACTCGCCCGTAGCGGGCCGGATTCCTTCGTTGACGGCGACAGCAAATCCGCGATTCTCCGGAAAAACAATCAAATCAACGCCAAACTGTCTGGCAACAATTTGGGTCGCATCCGTACTGCCGTTATCCACCACGATGATTTGTTCGGGCGGACGGGTCTGAGTTCGCAGGTTCGAGAGGATTGATTCCAGCAAATCGGCCCGATTCCAGGTCGGAATGATGGCCGAAACACTACTCATCTTCTTCACCATACGCTAGCGTTGCCAAGGGACGGACCAACCTTTCTCGCCCTAAACGAATCAATCAAGCTCCCGCAAAGGCATGGCCATCGGCTTTGATGCTTTGCACAAGATCAGCAGGTAATTTCCAACTGGTCCATACTGCCATCAAAAACCCAGAGCTGTCGACCAGAATTACTAAGCACTGAGCGCCCGATCCTACTTGCCAGGAGGCGCTAACACCACGACAGCCTCCGCGGTCAACGGCAGGAAGGTGAAGGTCTCCTGCAGATAAAGCCGGACGGCGGTCTCGGTGTGGCTCAGGTAGCCGATAGAAATGTCCTGACCGATATGTAGCTCAAAGTCGCCGCCACGAGTGGTGAGCACCACGCCTCCATCGATGGCTGGGGCCCAGACGATCTTCCCGTCCACAAGAGCCTGGATATGCCGCAGGACCGGATAGCCATCATCGCTACCTGCACTGGCCGCCGCGTACGACTCCGCGCTCAACAGGAGAGCGTAGGGGCCGTTGACACCAGCGAGACGCAATTGGCTGACCGCCTGCCCCACCACACCGGGATAACTCTTCGCGTCAACAGGGAGCGTCAATACCGGGTTACTGGTGCTTTGACGAACGCCTTGGATGCCAGCGGGCGCGTACCCCTCAAAGACCGCGCGATCCTCGGCGAAGGCGATTTTTCGCGTCGCGTCTTTCAGCGGCGACCAGTCTGAATCGTTCGCACCGCGTTCCACATCATCAATTGCCTGGCGCGTCAGTTCAAACGGAACACGCAGTTCCACAAGCGCCTTGACTTCGCGTCGCGCGGCTTCGATTCCCTCGCCCGGCGCTTCGCACTGCCGGAGATGACCGGTGCCGATCGCCGACAGTTCGAAACTCTTCGGGCCCAGCACGTCCACAACGCGACGCGCCGCCAGGTGACGCTTGAGGGTGCGGGACGCTTCCTCTTCGATCTGGGTCCACGCCTGGTTAGAAACCGGGGCGAGTTCTCGATGAAGATTATTCATGTTCAGGCTCTCCTTTCAGTGAACCAATGCCGAGCGAACCATCAGGCAGCGATTCTCGCGACCCGGGTGCGGCTTCGGTCTCATGTTCGGTCGAGGTCGGCCCCGCGAGCGTCGGATCCTCCTCACCGGCCGGAACATTCTCCAGGAACGTCGCAGACGGTACGAAAAACAGCGTGCCTGTTACGGCACGACTGAAATCCAGCAGCCGGTCGTAGTTGCCAGGCGGCCGGCCGACAAACATGTTCACAAGCATCTGCTCGATCCTGTGCGGGGATCGGGCATAGCCTATGAAATAGGTGCCGAACTCCCCTTTGCCCAATTCACCGAAGGGCATGTTGTCACGCACGATCTCCAACTGCTTCCCGTCTTCAACAATCGTCGTCAAGGCGTTGTGTGCTGACGTCGGTTTCACGGCATCGTCCAGTTCGATGTCGGAGAGTTTGGTTCTTCCGATAATCCTCTCTTGCTCCTCGACGGGAAGCGCATTCCACGCCTGAAGGTTATGGAGGTACTTCTGTACCAACACGTAGCTCCCGCCAGCAAAGGCTGCGTCCTCCTCGGCGATGATCGTAGCCTCGACCGCGGCCTGCCCCGAGGGGCTCTCGGTCCCGTCGACAAAACCGATTAGGTCGCGGTCATCGAAGTAAGTGAAGCCGTGCACCTCATCCACGGTGGAGACTGCGCCACCCAGCCGGGACATGATCTGCATCGCCAGCTCGAAACACAGGTCCATACGCCTGGCGCGGATATGGAAGAGGATGTCGCCCGGCGTTGAGACGGCATGATGCCGGCC
>JAFATG010000073.1 GCA_019244055.1 Acidobacteriaceae bacterium
CACCGAGGATCAGATCTCGCTGAAGAACCTCGAGCAGATGGAGTTGGACCGAAAGGCGCACACTGTCACTATCGGCGCGGGTGTGAAGTATGGCAAGCTTTCGCCATATCTCTATACGAACGGCTACGCGCTGCACAATCTAGCCTCGTTGCCGCACGTATCGGTCGCGGGCGCCTGCGCAACTGCAACTCACGGCTCCGGCAATAAGAACGGCAATCTGGCCACACCTGTTTCCGGAATGGAAATCGTCACCGCGAATGGTGAGGTCGTGACCTTGTCCCGCGCGCGCGATGGTGAACGGTTTCATGGAGCGGTGGTCGGCCTCGGCGCATTTGGTGTCGTGACGAGGCTAACGCTTGATCTTCTGCCTGCCTTCGACATGAGGCAAGTCGTTTATGAGAACATGTCGTTCGACCGGCTGAACGGCCATCTGGATGAGATCTTCGCAAGCGGCTACAGCGTCAGTCTGTTCACCGATTGGCAGAATCATCGGGCCACTCAGGTATGGATCAAGAGTCGTGTCGAGCCAGGTAGGTCTCCCGCAATCAAGCCCGAGTTTTTCGGCGCGAAGCTCGCCACCCGGAACCTCCATCCGCTAGCCGGTCATTCGGCGGAGAACTGCACGGAACAGATGGGCATCCCCGGTCCGTGGTATGAGCGACTGCCCCACTTCCGAATGAACTTCACGCCCAGCAGCGGCGCTGAGTTGCAATCGGAGTACTTCGTCCCCCGCGATAAGGGATACGAGGCCATTCTCGCCATCGAAAAACTCCGCGATCGCATCACGCCACATCTTCAGATTTCAGAACTGCGCACGATTGCTGCGGACAACCTCTGGATGAGCCCGTGTTACCAGCGCGCCTCAATGACGATTCACTTCACCTGGAAGCCGGATTGGCCTGCCGTGAAAAACGTCCTGCTGCAAATCGAAGAACAACTCTCGCCCTTTGAGGCCAGGCCGCATTGGGCAAAGCTCTTCACAATGGCGCCCTCGCGGCTGCAGTCGCAATATGAGAAGCTGCCCGAGTTTCGCGATCTGCTCAAACACCACGATCCCGACGGCAAGTTCCGCAACGCCTACCTGAGCAAAAATATTTACGGCGTCAGCTAATTCAATTCGACCCGGCTGAATGCTTCCAGCATTTCTCGCTGCGAGGGAGGCCGCAGAATGTTACGCGCGGCAAACTCTTCCGCTTGCGGATAGTTCGTCCTTCGAATGCGCTCGGCCGCTTTCGCGAAGTCGTATTGCGTGCGCCGAAGTTCAACCTCGGGTTTCAGCAACAGCCAATAGGCGCCGGGTTCACCAAACGGCATTCCGACGCTGCCTGCGTTCACGACTCTGATCCCTCCGATCTTCCGATCAAATTGCATGTGTGTATGGCCGCACACAACCCCATCTACGTCGAGCCCATTAAAGACAGGCAAAAGCCACTCTTCGGGGGTGAGCCGGGTGAACATCTCGGTGTCGTTTCGCGGTGTGGCGTGGCAAAAAAGCACCTCTCCCCATCCGCCAATCCGCATGCGAATTGATTTTGGCCAACTCGCAATCAACTCTCGGTTTTCACGCGAAAGCTGCTGCGCCACCCACTGTATGGCTTCTCGCGCCTGTTGCGGCAGGCTGCTCGTTTCCGCTCCTCTCATCGAGGCAAACACCTCACGGTCGCCATTACCTCGGATGAAGTGGAGCGGAATATCACAGTCGAGCAAATAGCGGATTGTCTCGACCGGCATCGGGCCCGGAAACACGTCACCACCGACGACTATCTGATCAACCTCCGCCCGGCGAATATCTTCGATTACCGCCTCGAGCGCGGGCAGATTTGCATGAATGTCGTAAATCGCTGCGACTCGCTGCGCACCTTCACGTCCAGTTCTAAGTCGGGATGACAAGCTGCTGGCCGGGCGAAATCTGATCGGGATTGCTCAACGTATCCCGGTTCGCATCAAAAATGCGGTTGTATTCGCTCGCCTTGCCATAAAACTGCTCCGCTATTTTCGATAGCGAATCTCCCGGTTTCACGGTATACGTGCGGCTGGCCGCTCCGCCTCCTGCCGATGCAGCCGCTGCCTGGGCCTTCTGCGGCGCGATCGCCGGATTTACGGTCAAATCGCAAATCAAATCTTTGTAGCTGCCGTCTGCGGCCTTGATCTGGTTCCAGACCTGGTTCTTCGCATCTTCGGACGGCGCCACGCCTTGTATAAACAGCTTATTGTCTTGAACGTGCAAGTGACTGAGTTGAACGCCCTGCTGCTGAATCGTGTCCAGCGCAGCCTTGTACTTGCCTTTCAGTTCTTCCAGGCGATCCATATTAGGACTTCCTCCAGTATCTGGATGCCCTGTGCGTAATTCAGTTGCGCGTCAAACCACAGGAGGCCTGAGCGGGCGATCTTGCCCCCGGCCCTGCAACCTCAAGACCTGTCCAACCGCGCCCTACACTCTTCGCAGGGACAGATGTTCCTTAAATGATCGAACGAATAGATCCCTGTATTATGGCCGTCGTTCCAATAGATCCGGATCGCGTACTGCCCAACGGGTTCCACCGAATTCATCTTTAGCGCAGGCTTGAACATTGGAAACGGCGAAGGGTTCGAATAATTTGATTTCTGCGGTTCCGTGCCGCGTGCGCCACTACAAGTCGCGCATGGGCACTCGTCCCGCAGGTAAGCCAGCATATAGTCGCTGTGATGTCCATCCCGCCAGTCGATTTTGATCCCGGTCGACTTGGAAATCGCGATGTGCTCCGGATCGGCTGCCGCCGGCGGAGCGTGTAGTTCTTCGTGCATTCAAATGATCAGGATGCGTTCTGCATCCGCTCAATGTCTCTCACTCCTGGGATGCGCCGGAACCCGGTAAGGACCCGCTCCAGTTGCTTCTTATCGCGTACATCAATCGTGAGATCGATCACTGCACTGTCGTCCGTACGCCTCTCGTCACCGCGTGCTTCGAGCGTCCGTATGTTGCTCTTCTCCTCGCTCAAAACGGAGGTCAACTGGTGCAGGATGCCTGGTCGATCATCGGTATAGATGACCACTTTGACCGGTACCGGTTCACTTGTGCGAGCCCACTCCACACCGATCTTTCGCTCCGGTTCATACATGAGCTTCTGCACATTTGTACATTGCGTGGAGTGCACGGCCACTCCTTTACCCCGGGTGATGTAGCCGACGATTTGCTCGCCCGGCACCGGATTGCAGCATTTCGCGCGATAAACCATCACATCCTGCGCGCCCGTCACCCGAATCGTGAGGTCACCATCGACTTCCGCCGCCCCCGGTTGCGGCGAAACGCGTGGCAGAGGCGGCGCGGTCGTCGCAGGCTCCCCGGTACCGTTTTCCGGTGCGACTTTTTGCAGCACTTGCCGGGCAGAGAATCTGCCAAATCCGAGCGCCGCGTACAAATCTTCGGTCTTACTGACGCCGTATTCGGAGGCCACGCTCGCCAGGTCATTGTTCGAAATCCGCCCTAGGCTTACGCCCATGCGGCGCGCTTCTTTCTCGAGCGACTTCTGCCCTATCTCTACTGCCTTGGCGCGCTCTACCGCGTTGATCACGTGCCGAATCTTGTTGCGCGCGCGCGTGGTCTTTACCGTGGCCAGCCAATCCCTGCTGGGCTGGTGACCGGCCTGTGTGATCACTTCCACCACGTCGCCGTTGCGCAGCGGCGTTTTCAGCGGCTTCATTACACCGTTTACCCGGGCGCCTATACACGTGTTCCCTACGTCGCTGTGGATCGCGTACGCAAAATCGATCGGCGTCGCGTCCCGCGGCAATACGATGACTTTTCCTTTCGGCGTGAAGGCGTAGACTTCGTCCGCGTAGAGGTCCATTTTCACGCCCGAAAGAAACTCGCCCGAATCGTGCATGTCCCGCTGCCAGTCCACCAGTTGGCGCAGCCAGGCGATCCGGTGATCGTCCTTGCCCGGGCCTTTGCTGCCTTCTTTGTACTTCCAATGCGCCGCAATCCCCTCTTCCGCGATGCGGTGCATCTCCTCCGTGCGGATCTGCACTTCGAATGTCACGCCGCCCGGACCCATCACAGACGTATGCAGCGACTGATAAAGGTTCGGACGCGGCATCGCGATGAAGTCCTTGATGCGCCCCGGAATCGGATGCCACTCGTTGTGAATCACTCCTAGCGCCGCGTAACAGTTCTTCACGGAGTCCGTGATGATGCGAACAGCCACTATGTCGTAAACCTGATCGAGCGTGATTTTCTGCCGCTTCAGCTTCAGGTACACCGAATAGGCTCGCTTCACGCGGCCTTCTACGCGAACCGGTATGTCCTCGCGCGCCAGCTTTTGCTCAATCGTGTTCTGCACGATGCGCAGCCACTCTTCATATTCCTGGCGCTTGGATTCGATCTCGCGCATGAGCTCGGTCGCCTCTTCCGGGTGCAGCGTCTCAAACGAAAGATCTTCCAGCTCCCCGCGCAACTTCCCCATTCCCAAACGGTGTGCAATGGGCGCGTAAATATCGAGCGTCTCCTGCGAGATCGCCTCCCGGCGCTCGGGTGAGAGCGAGCTGATCGTCCGCATGTTGTGCAGCCGGTCGGCCAACTTCACCACCACCACGCGAATATCGCTCGTCATCGCGAGCAGCATTTTTCGCAGGCTCTCCGCTTGGCGGTCTTCCCGGTTGGCGAAGCTGATCCTGCTCAGCTTTGTGACGCCGTCCACGCATCGCAGAACCTCCTCGCCGAACTGATCCCGAATATCTTGCGCTGTCGCTTTGGTGTCTTCTAGCACATCGTGCAGGAGCCCGGTTTCAAGGCAAACCAGGTCCATCTGCATGTCCGCCAGAATCTTCGCTACCGCAATTGGATGTGTGATGTACGGTTCGCCGGATTTGCGCTGTTGCCCTGCGTGGCACTCAGCAGCGTATCGATAGGCGCGCTCTAGTGTTGCCAGATCCTCCTTCGGCCGTAGTGCCCGCACCTTTTCTTCCAGGCTGCGGTACAGCTCTTCTACCTGAGGGAGATCCCCTACGCTTGTCGGCATCGAAAGCTTTCTTTCAGGTTAGATCACGCTGAATATTAAAACGGATGGGTGAGGCCGCCGGTCGTGGCGTCAGCCGCTTCGTCCTTCTCACTGCTTCGCATTGACACTCCTGTAGTCAGATTGCGATATCCGGCCTCTCGACGCTTGTACATAGAACAAGTACATTTCCGTAGTGACGAATCGATTAATCCTCGAATCTACGCAGCAGCCTGGAGAGGTGGGGATCGCTTAGCGAAAGCTCGACGTCTTTTGCACTTCGTACAACTCGCCGACGTCGTTAGCAAGCAGTTCTCGAAAGGAGCGAGCCATGAGGGGCGTCGTCTATACAGTTACCGTCATCGCCTGCATTCTAATCCTGTTGATTTCCGGAGAATCGCATCGCATATCCGCACAAAACGGGAATCTGGCAACTAACAGCTGTTTGAGCGGCTATTCGTATCCGGCCGGTCTAATTCCGTCCCATGTTTGTAGCGAGATGGATAAGGTCTTGGAACGCATCAACGACGTCGAACGGGACACGCTAAGAACTGCGCGTTCCCTTCCTATCAATCCAGGCACTCGACTACCTCAGATACGTATCCTCGGCAAGCTGCTGCTTTACGATAAGAGCTACTCGGTCCGGCGCAATGAAACGTGCACGTCCTGTCACACGCCTGAGACAGGCTTTACCGGCCCGATCTCAGATCTGAACAATACAACGGTCAGCTATCCCGGATCCGTTCGCTACCGATTCGGTAGCCGAAAGCCAAAAAGCTATGCCTATTCGCCGTACTCCCAGATTGTTCATCTCGACCCGAATTCACAGCAGTTTTATGGCGGGAATTTTTGGGATCAGCGAGCCACGGCGTGGAAGCTTCAAAACCCTTCCTCGCAACAAGCACAGGAGCCGCCGGTTGATCCCTTGGAATTGGGCTTTTCCGATTCGGCCTGTGTCGTATATAGGCTGTCGCAAGCACCCTATCTGTTTTTATTTAAGGCGATATGGGGCATCGATATCACCGCTATCAAGTTTCCTTCGGAAACGGAGGAGCTCTGTAGCACGCCTACTCAAGGACCTGCGGATCCGGATTTTCCGGGCAACGTTCCGCTCGATGAGCTGAGCCGATCCCTTGTCAAAACAGTCTTCGATCAGTTTGCGATGTCGATTGCGGCCAATGAAGCTGGCCCGGACGTCAGCCCGTTTACCTCCAAATTCGACTACGCCATCACCCATCCGAACGAACCAATCTTGAGTGCGAATGAACAACAAGGTTGGGAACTGTTCGATGGCAAAGGCAAATGCAATCTGTGCCATCTCGACAGCCTGACAGCTTTCCAGAACGGGCAACCGGCAATCTCGACTCAAGAGGTGCCCGAAACGGAGCCGCTGTTTACTGATTTCGCTGCCTTCAATCTCGGGCTGCCCAAGAATGATGACATTCCGTTTCTCTATGAAGATAAGCCCGATAAGTACGGCGTGACACCCAACCCCCAGGGCCCTTCGTATACCGATCGAGGATTGGGCGACTTCCTACGGAATGCGCCCAGTACCGGTCAAATCAACCCGAAGAATCGCTGGATGAAATTTGCCGAGCAAAGCGATGGCAAATTTCAGACCGCCACGGTACGCGATGCCGATAAGAGGCCCTATCCCGCATTCGTGAAATCTTACTTCCATAACGGCGTTATCAAAGACCTCAAAACACTGGTTCACTTCTACAACACGCGCGACGTTTTGGCGCGTTGTACAAAGGGCGAGGATGATCCCGGTTTCGGCAAAACCTGCTGGCCTCCACCAGAGGTGTCCGAGAACGTGGATCAGCGTATCGGAAACCTGGGCCTGACTAGTCACGAAGAAGACTTGATCGTCGACTTTATGAAGACACTTAGCGACGGCTACACCAAGACCAGCCCCGACCAGTAGAAAAACTCTTTCCCTGTTGGCTTCTCACTGCAAATTTGCCAACAGCTCTTTTCTTATTGGCCATACCCCGACGACCTGCCGGTTCACGACCTCAAACGAACCGGAGGTCAGCAATCCTGTCAGGTCTCCCGGATTGGGCCGCCGGCGCTCGCGTGCCAGTTCCAGTTTCAAAAGCTTCGTGTCGAGCCGGAGCTGATTGCGCGCCGCCTCTGCGCTCGCCTCGTCCGCGAAAGCCGCTTGCAACAGAAGATTGAGTGCGTTCTGCTCATTCCCTTGGGCGCGGGTGAGCGCAAGCACCACCTCTTCGGCCGACGCCAGCGCTTGCGCGAACATTCCGATGCCTGGCACCAACGACAGGCGGCGGATGCTTCCCCGTGAAACACTCACCCAAACTGGCTCATTTACTGCCGGCTGATGACTTCGCTTTCCGGGTGGCCTCAGCGCCTCGGCTGCTCTGCGATTCCGGCTCACAGCCAGTCCAATCACGTCCGGCTGAATACGGAGAAACGACGCCCAACGCTCCGGCTGGCTGGTTGCGATTTCGCAAAAATCGCTCGGGCAAGAGCCGCCATGATTTCTCACATATTCGCGCAGCCGGTCCCAATCGAAGCGGCCGCGTAACGTGAAGAAAAGCTCTTCGGTATCGGTCGCTCCCGCCAAGCTGTCTAGATCCCTCGTGTAATCTAAACCTGCCGCCTGAACAAACGTGTCGTAATCTCGTTCCTTGGCAGGCTTCGCTCCAGCGAGCAACCGTAACAAACCAGCCCGCCGCAGTGCCGCCACATCAACGAAAAAGACAGTTTCAGTCCTCGCCGGCAATAGGCTGAGTAAGTCTCCCTCGTTTCGAACAAAACGATGCCGGTACGAATCGATCCCATACAGAAGCGCCGCTATAGCGATCGCTAGCAGAATCAGAGACTGCCAGGGCTGCAGCCGAAATCGCAAGGCGTTCCTATATCGCTGCCAACTCTGTGACCCGCGCCTGCTTCCAAAGATCGATATATGGCGCCAAGTCGCTCATCATCCCGGCAAACTGATCGAAGGTCAATGATTGCGCGCCGTCGCTTATGGCCTTCTCGGGTTGAGGATGTACCTCTACAATCAAACCGTCGGAGCCAATCGCCACTCCTGCTCGCGCTAAAGGCGGTACCAGGCTGCGTTTTCCGGTCGCATGACTCGGGTCCAGAATCACCGGCAAATGTGAAAGCTCGTTTAAGACCGCTATGGCCGTAATGTCGCAGGTGTTCCGGGTCGCGGTTTCAAAGGTGCGAATGCCCCGCTCGCACAAGATTACGTTTGGGTTACCGTGAGCGACGATATACTCGGCCGACATCAACAGCTCTTTGATGGTCGAGCTCAGGCCGCGCTTCAGCATCACTGGCCGGTTTGCCTTTCCGAGCTGCTTCAGAAGCGCGAAATTCTGCATGTTCCGCGCCCCGATCTGCAGAATGTCCGCGTACTGCGCCACCATCTCGACGTCGCGATCGCTCATCACTTCCGTGATAATTCCCAGTCCCGTCTCGCGTTTCGCTTTCGCTAACAGCTTGAGTCCGTCTTCCTCCATGCCCTGAAAATCGTAGGGTGACGTCCTCGGCTTGAATGCTCCCCCTCGCAGAAATTGTGCGCCGTTTTCCGCAACGAACTGTGCTGTCTGGATAATCTGCCGCTCGCCTTCAACTGAACATGGACCTGCCATCACGATGAATTCGTCGCCGCCGACCTCTACTCCGTTGGCACTAATGCGCGTCTTCTCGTGCCGGAACTCCCGGCTGACGAACTTGTAAGGGGCCGATATCCGGACTGCCTTTTCTACCTGCGGCATCGCTTCGAGCGATTCGAGGCAGGCCGTCACGTCGCCCACACCAACCACCCCGATTACGACGCGCTCTTCCCCCTCTATCGAGTGCACCTTATAGCCAAACTCACGAATGCGCTCGCAGACCGCCTCAACTTCCTGCTTCGTCGAATGCAATTTCATCGAGATGATCATTTACCCCCTCCCGAGTGTTCCGTTCGTCATAAAATTCAAAGGCCCACTCGTTTCCGAGTGGGCCTCCTTGTGAACTCTTTTTCCTGTTTGCAGCTACGCGGATGCCCCTCGGCAGGATTCTGGTTCGTACCAAAATCGAAACCACATAAGGTTGACCACGTAAGCCAGCATGAATCTAAGAGTATGCCACAGAATTCGAGCAGTTGCACAGACTCCATGCGCGGCTAGCGTGCTAGATCTGTACTACTGCGGTCCTCCACAAGGAACACGGATGTTAGACAGCGTTTTCTGATCTCGTCGGGCAGTATCCGATAACCCGGCATTTCGTGCACAGCAACCCGATGGTTCCCGAGTGGCCGTTGTCCATCGTGAACGCCTTTCATACGTGCCGGCAATGCGGAGGCATATAATAAGACTGCTATGCCTAGCAAACGGAGTATGGGCGTTGGGAAAAACTAATTCGGCCCAATCCGCACTGGACTTGCTGGTGCTGACGATTCTGGAGCGGCGTGGGCCGATCCACGGTTATGGAATCGCCACCGCGATTCAGGATCTGTCTCAAGAAGCGCTGCGCATTGAAGAGGGCTCGCTTTACCCGGCCTTGCACCGCATGGAAGAGCTGGGATGGATCGCCGCCGAATGGAAGATGAGTGAGACCGGACGTCGGGCGCGGTTTTATCGCCTGACCAGCGCGGGAAGGAAGCAGGTGCTGTCGGAATCGGAGCGGTGGGCCAGTTTCACTGCCGGCGTTTCGCGAGTGCTGCGGCATGCATAGAGGAGCCTTTCCATGTCATGGCTTTCGAGACTCTGGAATGCGGTGAACCCGCGGCAATCGGACGAGGATGTTGCCGAAGAGATGCGGGATCATCTGGAACGCCGGATAGCCGGGTTAAAAGAGGCAGGCCTATCCGCCGAAGAAGCGGAACGGCAGGCGCGGCTCTGGTACGGGAACACAACGCGATTGCGCGAAGAGAGCCGCGATTTTCGACTTTGGACCGCCCTGGAAGGCACGCTGCAGGACATCCGATATGCGTGGCGCGGGATGCGGAGGGGCCCGGCGTTTGTCATTACGGCGGTGCTGTCGCTCGCCCTGGCGATCGGGGCCACCACGGCGATTTATTCCATCGTGGACGCGGCTATTCTGAGGCCGCTGCCTGTCTTTAAACCTGACGAGCTATTCACGCTCTCCTGGCCCGACGTACACGATCCAGGAAGCCCGGCAGGCCGGGAGCGCACCTCGTTCAGTTATCCGGAGTATTTGCGCTTTGCCGCAGTCGCGAAACCGGCCGCGCGCTTGGGGCTCTTCAGCTTTCCCAATCGCGTGGACGCGCAGGGGCCCAGTGCTCAATCAGCGATTGAAAAAGTCAATCGGGCTTTCGTCTCCGGAGAAGCATTCGACCTACTCGGCGTCTCTCCCGCGGTTGGGCGGTTGTTCTCCGCGGAGGAAGATCGCGTCCCTCCGCCTCATCCTGTCGCAGTGTTGAGCTACGAGTATTGGCAGAAGCGGTTCCACTCGGATCCCAGCGTAGTGGGACGAAGTCTCACGATCGAAGGGAAGAGATATGAGATCGCCGGCGTGGCGCGCCAAGGGTTTTTCGGAGTCGAGCCCGGAAAATTTATCGATGTATGGTTGCCCGCCACGTCGTATGAGGAGCGAGCGCTTGCTGCACCAGACTGGCATTGGCTCCAGATTATTGGCCGATCCGCGCCAGGCATTTCGCCCCTGCGGTTGGCAGCGATGCTGCAGCCGTCCTTTCACGAGTTCCAGTTTAACGCCGTGAAGCAATATCCGACCATGCCGGCGGCTATCCGAGATCAGTTTCTGAAGAGCGCGATTCACGTGCGTTCCGCGGCTTCGGGGGTGTCCAGTTTTCGAGAGACGTTTTCCCGACCGTTGTGGATCGTCTTTGGCGTCGCCGCCGGGATCTTGCTCATTGCCTGCGCGAATGTCGCCAGTATCCTGCTTGCGCGTTCAACGGCGCGTTCGAGCGAGATGGCGATGCGCGTTTCTCTCGGCGCGGCAAGAATGCGCCTGGTCCGCCAGATGTTGACGGAGAGCCTGCTGCTCTCGTTGATGGCCGGCGGTTTGGGCTGGCTGTTCGCGTGGACGCTGGCGCCTCTGTTGGTGCGTTCGATCTCGCCGGCGGACGATCCGGTCCAGCTGGTCCTAGCAATCCATACTCGCGTGCTCTTCTTCTGCATTGGAGTGTCGACCCTGTCGGCAGTGCTCTTCGGATTGGCTCCCGCTTGGCAGGCGTCGGGCACGAAGCCTATGACCTTGGTCAGGAGTTCGTTTGGACAACTGAGCAAGCTGCGGGTTGGAAAGTTCTGCGTGAGCATTCAGGTGGCATGTGCCTTCTTCCTGGTGATGACGGGCGCTGCATTTTTGTTCAGTCTCGGCAATTTGCTGCGAGTGAATCCCGGCTTCGATGCGCGGAATGTCGATGTGCTGGAGATCACGACAGAAGCTCCGAAATCCGACGATCCAGTGGCCTGGATCGCCACTCACCCGGGCGAGGAAGCGCGGCTGCGCAATTTGACGCTTCAGCTTCAAAGCCAAATGGCGAGCCAGCCCGGAATTCAGGGCGCAGCGCTCGCGATGTGGCCCATTTTTGAGGGTGGCGGCTGGTCAGAGCAGGTCATCATTCCGGGTAAAGGGCCGTCCGAACGCGAGGAGATTTTATATCGAGTTTCGCCCGGGTATTTTGCGACGCTCCGGACTCCGCTGATCGCCGGACGGGATTTCGAGGTGAAGGACAGCGGTGCGCGTGGGCTGATACCGGCAATTGTGAATGAGGCGTTCGCACGGAGGTACTTCAACGATTTGAATGTCGTGGGCCGGGAGTTTAGCATTGGCAAGTCAGTCCATCGGGTGGTGATCGTGGGTGTGGCTGCCGACGCGCATTATTACGACTTACGCACGAGCGCGGACCCGATCGTCTATTTGCCAACCGAGGGCTCGAATTCATTTACGTTGTACGTCCGCTCGCCACTTAACTTCGGGCAGGTGGTGCGGATGTTGGATCGAGAAACGCAGGCGCTCGGCTCAGGAATGCGAGTACGTGGAATTACGACGCTCGAAACGATTGTGGGAAACACGTTGACCCGAGAAAAGCTCCTAGCGGGCGTTGGCGGGGCCTGCGCGTTTTTGGGGCTGCTTCTGGCAGCAATCGGTTTGTTCGGGCTCTTGAGTTATTCAGCCGGACGAAGGACGAAGGAGATCGGGATTCGCGCAGCGCTGGGCGCGCGGCGCACTGAGATTATCTCTTTGATTCTCAAAGAAGCCAGTGGATTGATCACCGGAGGATTGGTGATCGGGCTTGCGGGCGCGGTGGCTGCGATAACCCTGTTTCGATCTCTGCTGTTTGGAATCCGCGCGGCCGACCCATTCGTGATCGGAACGGCGATAGGAATTTTCCTCGCGACCGGGTTGACGGCTGTGTGGCTGCCGGCGTATCGTGCGGCGAAGCTAGATCCGATGTCGGCTTTGCGGCAAGAGTGAGAGTTTTTGACAATTAAGGGCCGGGCCCTGTGGCGACGGAGAGTGGCCGCGCCTCTAAGAGTGATCCAGACACAACGTCTCCAGATGCTCGGTTTCCGATAAGCCGACTTGCCGAGGACTGCGCTGATGCGAGATTCGTAGATATGCCCCGGTTGCGGAGTTCGAATGCACTTTCGCAACCAGCAATCGCCTCACAGCCATCCAACTGATTTCACAACTCACCGACTTCTGCGGACCACAGGATTTAATGGCTCGAATGCTAACAGCAGCAACTCTCGCCGCGCAGGGCGCGCCGCCCTTCGATCAAGAGAATAGGCACTGCCGCCAACGCGGCAAGATTATCAACTATGCAAGTTGAAAAAACGTGTTAAGAACAAGTCCAGTCAAGGTGATTCCCGCCAGATAAGCGCACGTGGCGGATTGCACACCGTCAGCAGCAAGCGCGGTATTCCTGATCGCGCGAGAAATTTTGCGTTTTCGCCAGCCGAGTACTGGCATGGATGAGTAGCGCCGCGATGGTCATTCCAATAGCTACCGCGCTGAACTTATCTAAGCGGGAACTCCGTAGATCAGTCCGGAAAGCGACGTAAGGATCACGATGGCGGCGAATACAAGAGAAGAATCCCCGAAAGCGATTCCTCGTCTGTTCATCTATTAATGTGCCAGGCACGAATTGCAACAGAACAACGACCTCAGTCCGGCAACGTCGTAGGTGCCACAGACACCAACGATGCCAGTTGCTCGCTGACCCGCACTGTATTCTTTTGCCCATTGATTTGGACTAGCAACGAAGCGTTTCGGACTCCTGCTTCGACGATGACCGAGACACCTGGGTGCAAAC
>JAFATG010000001.1 GCA_019244055.1 Acidobacteriaceae bacterium
AACATGATCACCGGGGCGGCGCAGATGGATGGCGCCATTCTGGTGGTGGCGGCGACCGACGGGCCGATGCCGCAGACCCGGGAGCACATTCTGCTGGCGCGGCAGGTGGGGGTGCCATACATCGTGGTGGCGTTGAACAAGGTCGACATGGTGGACGATCCGGAGTTGCTGGAACTGGTGGAGCTGGAAGTTCGGGAGCTGCTGAAGACCTACCAGTTTCCGGGCGACGATCTGCCGGTTGTGCGCGTGAGCGCGCTGGGAGCCTTGAACGGCGAGGCGAAATGGGAAGCGACGGTCGATGAGCTGATGGCCAAGGTGGATGAGTACATCCCGGTGCCGCAGCGCGACAAAGACAAGCCGTTTTTGATGCCGATTGAAGACATTTTCTCGATTCAGGGCCGCGGCACGGTGGTGACGGGGCGCGTCGAGAAGGGAGTCTGCAAGGTCGGCGAGGACATGGAGATTGTGGGCTTCCGGGATACGCGTAAGACGGTGGTAACCGGAGTCGAGATGTTTAAGAAGCTGCTCGATCAGGGCGAGGCCGGGGACAATGTGGGCCTGCTGCTGCGCGGCATTGAAAAGACGGATGTGGAGCGCGGGCAGGTGATCGCCAAGCCAGGCACCATCAAGCCACATAAGAAGTTCAAGGGCGAAGTGTACGTGTTGTCGAAGGAGGAAGGCGGGCGGCACACGCCGTTTTTCAATGGCTATCGGCCGCAGTTCTATTTCCGGACGACGGACGTGACGGGAGTAGCGAAGCTGCCCGAAGGGATGGAGATGGTCATGCCGGGCGACAACGTGCAGATGGAAGTGGAGTTGATCACGCCGGTGGCCATGGACAAAGGCTTGCGCTTTGCGATCCGTGAGGGCGGACGTACGGTGGGAGCTGGAACAGTTAGCGAGATTTTGGAATAGGGAAGCAGAATTAAATAATGGCGCGAGAGATCATTCAGTTCCAGTGCAGTGAATGCAAGAACCGGAACTACAGTAAGACAAAAAATAAGAGAACGACCACCGAGCGCCTCGAAATGAAAAAGTTTTGCCCGTACTGCCGAAAACATCAGCCGCACCGGGAAACGAAGTAACGTCTGTATTTGCTAGGCTGTAAAGGAAGTTCAGAAGACTCCAGAAGGACTAGGGGCATAGGTTTAACGGCTAGACCAGCGGTCTCCAAAACCGCGAGTGGGGGTTCGAATCCCTCTGCCCCTGCCATGAGCCCTCCTTTCCAATCCAGTCAGGCACACTTAGGTTAGTGGTGAGTGATTTATGGAAATGATGACAACCGCGGTTAGTTGGCCGCAGCGCACAAAATCGTATATCGATGAGGTAAGAGGCGAAATGCGCCGCGTCTCGTGGCCAAGCTGGAAGCAGGTGCGCGCGACAACTGGCGTGGTCATTGCCGCTACCTTTCTGTTCGCTGCTTATTTCGCGGTGGTCGACAACATCGTTAAAGTGATCGTCGACAAGGTCATTCACACATTCACTCGTTAAGCAAATGTCCGGCGAGAAACTCCATAACGAAGAAACATTGAACGCGCTGCAGCACGATGACGATGCGGCGCCCGAAACATCATACGTTCCGGATGGCGGCGAACAGGACCCGCTTGAAGAAGACGAAGGAGTGCGTCCCGACGAAGTGCATTCGGAAAGCTCCAGCGAGGCCCAGTCCGGTTCCGCCGAGCCGCCGACTTATCATGCACCCGGTCCGCAGGAACCGCCGGCAGCAGGACCCGCGAAAAACTGGTATATCATTCACGCCTACTCTGGATTTGAAAACAAAGTCGCGGAATCACTGCGCACTCGCGCCCAGGCCTTCGGTTTCGCCGATCGCGTAGGTCAGATTCTGATTCCGACCGAAGAGGTAGTCGAGCTTCGCAACGGCAAGAAGATCATTAGCAAACGTCTTCTCTACCCCGGTTACGTGCTGGTCGAGATGGAGATGGATGACGAGCTCTGGCACGCTGTGAAGTCCACTCCGCGAGTAACTGGCTTTGTCGGCGGTGGAACTAAACCTGTGCCGCTATCTGCGGACGAGGTCAACGCCGTCCTCTATCGTCAGAACTCGCCGGCCGAACGCCCGCGCCCGAAGATGACGTTCGAAAAGAACGAGACCGTGAAAATCATAGATGGACCGTTCACGAACTTTTCCGGCAAGGTGGACGAGATCAACACCGAGCGCAATACCCTGCGCGTGATGGTGACTATCTTCGGGCGTTCCACGCCGGTGGAGCTCGATTTCTTGCAGGTCGAAAAGATTTAGCGGTAGGGGAAAAGGAAAAAGAAACGATGGCAAAGAAAGTTACCGCAGAAGTTAAATTGCAGATTCCTGCAGGAAAGGCAACGCCGGCGCCGCCGGTTGGAACCGCGCTCGGTCCGCAGGGCGTGAACATCATGGAATTCTGCAAAGCCTTTAACGCAAAGACATCCGCGAAAGATCAGGAAGGCCTCATTATTCCGGTTGTGATCACGATCTATTCCGACCGCTCATTTACCTTCATTACGAAGACCCCGCCTGTCGCCGTGCTCGTCAAACGAGCCGTGAACCTTGCAAAGGGTTCGCCGGAACCGAACAAGAACAAGGTCGGAAAAATCACGGAAAAGCAGATCGAAGAGATCGCCCGCATCAAGATGCCCGATTTGAACTGTTTCACTATCGAAGCCGCGATGGAACAGGTCAAAGGCGCCTGCCGCAGCATGGGCGTGGAAGTCGCTTAAGCCTTCCGAGCACTCCTTCTTTGCTACTCTAGAAAACGTTGCCGGTACACACTCGCGTGTGTTGAAAAGGGAACCTGGTGTGAATCCGGGACTGCCCCGCAGCGGTAAGCAGGAACGAACGCCCGAACGGCACTGTCTCCGAACAGGAACGGGAAGCCGGGTTAGTAGAAACGCAATGAAAGTTGCCTGCCTGTAAGTCCGAAGACCTGCCGCAACCCGCACCAATAGGGCGGATTTCTATTCGCAGCCTCGAGGGAGGGCCGACAGTGCTTTCGAAATTTTTCCATTCCGTTTTCACAGTCCTTTCGCTACTAACCGTCGCCTTGACTGTTCTCGCCAAGTCAAATGACGCGGCGCTCAATGGCACAGTTTCTGACCCGTCGGGCGCGCCGGTTCCTCTCGCAACGGTTCGTCTCCACCAAATCGCTGGATCGGCCGTGGTAACGACGCGCTCTGACTATCAGGGCCGTTTTACGTTCGCGAATGTCACGCCAGGCGAGTACTTGCTTGATGCCAGCGCCCCAGAGCTCGCTTTGACCCAACCGGAGACAGTGATGCTCGAGCCGAACGAGAACAAGAACGTGTCACTGAATTTGATCGTATCGGCGTTTCGAACACAGATCAGCGTGACGGCTGCAGACCAGCCGCAATGGGTGGATCAGGTCTCGAAGGCGCTCGATATTGTGGGCGCCGCTGATGCTGAGCGCCGCGGCATATTCTCCGTCTCAGACGCCGTACGGTTTCTTCCAGGCCTTCGAGTTGCGACGCGCGGTGGCCCCGGTGACTTTACCTCGATCGAGACGCGGGGACTGCCCGAGCAGGACACGGCGGTGCTAATGGACGGCTTCCGCTTTCGCGATCCCACAAGTATTCAGGGTGATGCCACAGCGTATATCGGTGACTTGTTCCTGGTCGATTCATCCCGAATTGAAGTCTTACGTGGATCGGGGTCTTCCCTGTACGGAACCAATTCGGTCGGCGGAACGGCGAACATCATCACCGATCCGGGCGGCGGTCCGTTTCATGGCGATCTCGATGTCCAGGGCGGGGGACTGGGCCTGTTTCGTGGAGTCGCACGCATAGCCGGTGGCGCGGACGAGAATCGCCTCAGTTACTCGCTCGGCGTTTCGAACCTG
>JAFATG010000121.1 GCA_019244055.1 Acidobacteriaceae bacterium
GAGAAAATCGCTGTCAATTGGCTTCCGGCCCCGATAGCCATCTTCAATGTGATGCCAGAATCCGATGCTGGATTCGCCCAGTTTCCAGCACAAGTAGACTTCACGATCGCGATATAGCGTGGGAAAATCCACCAGACCTGTCTCGACATCTTTGAGCTGACAGCCGATACTCTGAATCTGCTCGACGGCGTCCTTCAAAGCGCGCGCAGATGCATCCTTTTCGGATCGAAGCTGCAGGATATGCTCGCGGGGCGGCACCATTCCCCCGGTCACGCTTATCCGTTGCGAAATAGCGGCGAGCTCAGAGTCGGCTTGTTGATAACGCTCCTTCTGCTGCCGGATGCCGACCAACAGGCGCTGTACTTTTGGAAGCAAGCCCTCGGCCTCGAGCAAGGTGAAGAATTTTGGCATTTACTCCAAGTTCAGCCCGCCGAGCAGATCAATCGCTCTGTTCTCCTCGCGGATAAGGTCCTTGATTGTCATCGTATCGTCAGCCTCGATCTCCCGAATGGCTTTATCAGCAATTCTGGCCGCGCCAGCATAGGCGGCCCAACCGGCACTCGGCTTCAGTGTTGTCAAAACGAAAGAGATTAGAGCCGCAGCAATACCAAATACGGCGGGAATTGGAACAGGAAGAAACTTCTTGTCGATAACGGCATTCGTGCCATAAAGAGAGCACAAGACGACGGATGCTCCTCCGAGCAACAAGTTTGTCCAAAATTGCCGGCGCGATTTTCGGCGCCATCTCATCTCGTTTGCGCGCAACCGCTGCGTGACTTGAGCGGTTGTCGTGGGCACAGTGTCCATGCGAGAGATACTAGCGCGAATTAACATGCCCGCGACCGCTATGCTGAGACTTGCGAATCGGCATTCATTGCTCAACCGGAGGTTCACTCGAGCGCGCGGCGATTAAGGCGTGTGAACTGGGAGCGAACACATTCCAGATCTTTTCGGCGAGCCCCCGAATGTGGCGCGCGAAAACGCCCGACGCAGAGCAAGTAAAGGCGCTGAGACAGCTACGTGAAAAACACGATTTGAGACCGCTCGCCGTTCACGACAGCTATCTAATCAATCTGGCCGCGCCACCTTCGGTGATACGAGAGAAGTCCATCGAGGCGTTTCGGGGCGAACTGGAGCGAGCCCTGGTCATTGGCGCGGAATATCTGGTCACGCATCCAGGCAACTACAAAGGGCTGACGGTCGAGCAAGGAATGTTATACGTCGCGGAGGCGATTGTGCTGGCATGGCGTGGCGTGAGACCGGAACTACAGCGCGGGTCGAAGCTAACGATCTTGCTCGAGAACACGGCAGGTGCAGGGGCCCAGCTCGGCGGAAAGCTGGAAGAGCTAGCTTCTATTCGAGAGCTCGTCAGCCCATACCTGGAGATCCCGGTCGGGTTTTGCCTGGACACCTGCCATTGCTATGTCAGCGGGTTTGATCTCGCGCAAGAAGCTGGTTTGGCGGAGTTGATTCGCCATACGTCCGAAGTTCTGGGACTGGACAGAGTCCCGATTATTCATGCGAACGACGCCAAGATGCGGCTCGGCTCGCACTGCGACCGGCACGCCCATATCGGTACTGGTTATATTGGTTTAGAAGGCTTTCGGCGCATTCTGAATCACGAAGAATTTCGCGAAAAAGCTTTCGTCCTCGAAACGCCCGTCGACGAACCGGGTGACGATCTTCGCAATATTACGGCATTGAAGGAGCTGGTATTCCCGAAAAAGCGTTCGACCATAAAGAAATCGAGCCGAAGTGGCATGAACGGTGGGCGAATGATACGCAGCTCTACGTAGCCGACGCGCCGGATAAGCCGAAATATTACGTGCTCGAGATGCTGCCGTACCCGAGCGGCAAGCTGCACATGGGCCACGTGCGCAATTACGCGATCGGCGACGCACTGGCGAGGTACATGTGGATGCGCGGTTACAACGTGCTGCATCCCATGGGATGGGACGCATTCGGGTTACCTGCGGAGAACGCCGCATTGAAAGCGGGACGAGACCCGTACGAATGGACTTTCAGCAACATCGCGCATATGAAGAGCCAGATGCAGCGGCTGGGCTTCGCGCTCGATTGGAACCGCGAGATTGCCAGTTGCGAGCCCGAATACTACCGGTGGAATCAGTGGTTCTTCCTGAAAATGTTCGAGCGCGGGCTAGCGTACCGCAAAGAAGCACTGCTGAACTGGTGCCCGGAGTGCGCGACGGTTCTAGCGAACGAGCAGGTAGTGAACGGTTGCTGCTGGCGGCACGAGACAACACCAGTAGAGCAGCGTGCCATGCAGCAGTGGTTCTTGAAAACGACTGCATACGCGGCTGAGCTGCTCAACGACATTAAGGAGTTAGAGAGTGGCTGGCCGGAGCGCGTGCTCGCGATGCAGCGCAACTGGATCGGGCGCTCGGAGGGGGCCGAAGTGGATTTTTCGCTGCCGGGTTCGGCGGAGAAGATCCGCGTCTTTACAACGCGAATCGATACGATCTACGGCGCGACCTGCGTCATTCTGGCACCCGAACATCCGCTTGTAAAGGAGCTCGTGACGGGCGAAGCGGAGCGGCTAGAGATCAAGGAAATGATCGATGCGGCGGCACGGCAGGATCTGGGCAACCTGGAAAAAATCGGCTTCTTTTCGGGACGGTACGCGATCCATCCGTTTGACGGAAGAGAGGTTCCGATCTGGATTGCCAACTTCGTATTGTTGGGATACGGTACTGGCGCCATTATGGCGGTTCCGGCGCATGATGAACGAGATTTCGAATTCTGCCGGGCGTATGGCATTCCTGTTGTGCCGGTTATCCGTCCAGTGGACGGCCCGTTGGCCGACGGGGACACCATGGCGGAACCGTACGTCGAGTACGGGATTGTAGAGAATTCAGGCGAATGGTCAGGTTTGCCGAGTGCGGAGGCACGCAAGAAGATGGCCGCGTTTGCGAGCGCGCACGGATTTGGCACGGAAGCGGTTACCTATCGCATTAAAGACTGGGGCATTTCGCGGCAGCGCTACTGGGGCACGCCGATTCCGATCGTGTACTGTCCTCGCTGCGGCGCTGTCCCAGTACCCGAAGAGGATCTCCCAGTCCGATTACCGCTCGGACTGAAGATCACGGGACAAGGAGAATCGCCTCTGAAGCGCGTGCCCTCCTTTATGAACGTCGCCTGTCCAAAATGTGGGGAGCCCGGAACGCGCGAGAGCGACACGATGGATACATTCGTCGATTCATCGTGGTACTTCTATCGCTACTGCGATCCTCGCAACGATACGGCGCCATTCGATTCGGCTATTGTTGCGCGCTGGTTCCCCATCGACCAGTACATCGGTGGCATCACGCACGCGATCTTGCACCTGATCTATTCGCGCTTCTGGACCAAGGTAATGCGCGACCTAGGGCTTATAACAAACAATGAACCGGCTAAAAACCTGTTCACACAAGGCATGGTGCTCAAAGACGGGAGCGCAATGTCCAAGTCGAAGGGCAACGTTGTCGATCCCGATGACATGGTTGACAAGTACGGCGCCGACACATGCCGCCTGTACACGTTGTTTGCAGCACCGCCCGAGAAAGACATGGACTGGAACGAATCGAGCGTCGAAGGGCAGCACCGATTCCTCACGCGGCTATTCCGGTTCATTACGTGCAATGCCGGGCGGCCTGGCGACGGCGGTTCCAGGGACGGTGATCGCCAAGGTCTCCGGAAGCTACATCACACGATGCGGAAGATTACGAACGATTTCGATAGCCGGTGGCACTTCAACACTTCTATCGCTGCTCTGATGGAACTGCTGAACGAGCTATATCAGTTGGAAGCTAGACTCTCCACCAAGGCGATGAACGAAATCTGCAATTGCGTGACGCTACTGCTTGCACCCTTCGCACCCTACACCGCTCAGGACCTCTGGGAAACGCTGGGGCACGAAGGGCCGGTGTTCCGCCAACCATGGCCGATGTTCGATCCCGAGCTCGCCAAAGAAGAGCTGGCCGAAATTCCTGTCCAGGTCAACGGCAAACTGCGCGGGCACATTCAAGCACCGTTTGGCTCGTCGAAGGAAGAGCTACAGCGCGTGGTTTTGGCAAATGAGAAGGTCAAGCCGTTCGTTCAGGGCAAACAGATCGTCAAAGTGGTGCTGGTTCCGGATCGCCTGGTGAATATTGTTGTCAAATAGCGCGCAGTCGCCCTCAGATTGCGCGTACTACGCCCGTTGAAGATCATCCAAGGCTCACGATAGAGTGATCGATCATGCCTATTCGGGTTGCTGTTCTGGGCGGTGGTGTCGCTGGGCTAAGTGCCGCACATGAGTTGATTGAGCGCGGATTTGAAGTCTGCGTCTACGAAAGGAATCAGGTTTTCGGCGGAAAAGCTCGCAGCCTCGCGGTTCCTAATACGGGAACCGGCGGCCGCAAGGACTTGCCGGGGGAACACGGGTTCCGTTTCTTCCCAGCGTTCTATCGGCATCTTCCGGACACGATGATGCGGATTCCGTATCCGGGCAATGTGAGTGTATTTAATGACCTCGTGCACGCGACGCGCATCCACGTTGCTCGCGCGGGGAAGCCACCGCTGATCCTGACTGCTCGCATTCCTCAGAATATTGAAGATTGGGCCGTCAGCTTCAAAGAGGTGTTCAGTGGGATTGGGGTTCCCGATGACGAGGTTCTCTTTTTCATAGATCGCCTTTTTGTCCTCCTGACAAGTTGCCCCGAAAGGCGAATCGCCGAGTACGAGAAGATTCCGTGGTGGACCTTCATCGGTGCAGGCCAGCGGTCGCTTGCATATCAGACGCTCTTGGGGAAGGGGCTGACGCGATCGCTGGTAGCAGTCCGCGCACAGGAAGGCAGTACCCGAACGGTTGGCTATACGCTCTTACAACTGCTGTTTGGCCTGCTTACTTACGGAGGTTTCGATCGCCTCCTGGACGGGCCCACCAGCGATGTCTGGCTCTCGCCTTGGGTCGCCTACTTAGGCGAGCGCGGTGTTCAGTTCTTTAACGGTACGTTGATTAAGTCCTTCCTGGCCTCGGATTCCGGGATCAAATCGGTCAAAGCTGAAGTCGCGGGTCAATCGACCGATGTGACGGCCGATTACTACATCTCAGCGCTGCCGGTCGAGGTGATGACCGGGCTGGTAGATGCGCCGCTCAAGAGTCTTGCGCCCTCACTCTCAAATCTGAACAATATCCAAACCGCTTGGATGAACGGCATCCAGTTTTATTTGAAGCAGGACGTTCCTCTCGAGTACGGACACTCGCTGTACGCCGATTCGCCCTGGGCGCTCACGTCCATCTCGCAGCGGCAGTTCTGGAAGCAAGCGAGCCTCGCGGAATTCGGAGATGGAACTCTCGGAGGCATCCTGTCCGCCGACATTTCGGATTGGGAAACTCCAGGAATTGTCTACGGCAAACCGGCGATGAAGTGCTCGGCGGACGAGGTTGAAAAAGAGACCTGGGAACAAATCAAGGTGCACTTAAATGTCGGCGGTACCGAGGTCCTGAGGGACGATAATCTTCTGTCCTGGTTTTTGGATCCGGATGTCCAATTCCCAAACCCAACTGCGGTCACGAATCTGGAGCCGCTAATGATCAACACCTCGAATTCGCTTCAATACCGGCCGCAAGCCCAGACGGAGATTCCGAACCTATTCCTGGCATCCGATTATGTCCAAACGTACACAGATGTCGCGTGCATGGAAGCCGCTAACGAAGCGGCTCGCCGGGCTGTGAACGCACTTCTAGA
>JAFATG010000162.1 GCA_019244055.1 Acidobacteriaceae bacterium
GAAAGTAATTTTCTGCAACGATGCGTTCGCGCATGCCTTCAACACCCGAAAACCGGCGGCGGAGGGCAGGACCTTCTACGAGGTTGTTAGAGAGCCTGCTTTGCGCGAGGTGCTGGAGAGGGTCGTCTCCACCGGGGTTCCCGAGAACGATCAATTCCAATTGCCGAGCGCGGCAGGCCGCTGGTTTGAGGCTCGCGCGCTACCACTCGGGGATGCGCGGCGGCGGGGCGCCGTCATCGTACTACACGATGTGACGGATATCAGGAAACAGGAGCAGGTCCGTAAAGATTTCGTAGCGGATGTTTCGCACGAGCTGCGCACCCCGCTTACTGCGATTCGAGGTTACGCGGAAACGCTGCTTGAGGGTGCCCTGGAGGACCCGGAAAACAACCGCAGATTCCTGGAGACCATTCTGTCTCACGCGGTCAGGCTGAACAACATAGCCTCCGATCTGCTGGTGATTTCGGAACTCGATTCTGACAGGCAACCCGAGACTCCGCCGGAAGCGATTCCAGTTCTGGGCATAATTGAATCCGCCTTTCATAGTGTGTCAAGCGCCGCCTCCGCGCGAGGCATTCACCTGATACAGAACGCCTGCGAGGATTGCTCAGTGATGGGGTACCGGTTTCGCCTTGAACAGGTCTTGGTCAATCTTCTCGACAACGCGGTTAAATTCAATCGTCCGGAAGGAGAGGTTATGGTCGAATGCGGCCCGGGTTCTGATCATGACGTTCGCATTACAGTTACGGACACGGGTATCGGGATCCCTAGCGAGGACTTGAAACGAGTCTTTGATCGCTTTTATCGCGTCGACAGAGCGCGCTCCCGGCCGGCGGGCGGCACGGGTCTCGGACTCTCGATTGTGAAGGAGCTCGTGGAGCGAATGGGGGGCGAGGTTTGCGTCGAAAGCCAACTCGGCCGGGGCAGCAAGTTCACAATAACGTTGAAGGCCGCTGAATTGAGTCATCATGCATGATCGTCAAAATATCTCTTCTGGCGTTAAGTGGGAGAGCATTGTAGGTTATAGCCGGGCGGTACGGGTTGGCAACCGGATCTACCTGACCGGCACCACGGCGACTAACGAACAGGGCGAATTGATCGGCATCGACGATGGGTATGCACAGACTGTGCAGATCATCTGCAACATTGAACGGGCCCTCAAGCAAGCGGGCGCGACGCTTGAAAATGTGGTTCGCACCCGGATGTTCGTCACGGATATTAAGCGTTGGGAAGAGTATGGCCGGGCGCATCGCGAATTCTTCGATCAGATTCGTCCCTGCGCAACCATGGTGGAAGTACGAGCGCTGATCGATCCGCGCATGCTGATCGAGATTGAAGTCGACGCGGAGCTTTGAAGGAAAGTTACTTGGTGAAAAATCTGCTGAGATGTTGTGGTCTGCTCCTGTTCGCCGGCGTCTTGCTTGCGCGCCAAGGTGCGCATGCTGGGCCGAGGATTTCCTCAAGACAACTGACGCAGGCGCCATCTTTCAATATTTGGCGGCCGATGAAGCCATATGGCTGGAATTCCATGACCATACCCGAAGGGGTAGGAGCGATTGCAGCCCAGATGACCGAGTCCTGAGAAATCCGCATCTGCGGTTCAGTAATGTGCCTTTTCATTCAGCATGAATCCGACCAGTTCTGGACGCGCGCTTAAACAGGAGCACTACCGGAAGGCACCCGAAGCATACCAACGCCATGTAACGAAAGTCGTCGACGTAAGACCACAGGCGGGCCTGCGAAGACAAGGTACTGTTCAGGATCGTTATGGCGCTGTCGTGGGCCGCGGTCGGCCCGTTGTTGTTCGCAATCAAGGCCTCAAGGGCGGAGAGCCGGCTGTTTACTGCCGGATTTGAAGCAGCGAAGTTGTGGGCCAAGTCGCTGCGATGGATTTGCTCATGCCGCGCAACGATCGTGTTCACAATTGATATTCCGACGCTACCTCCCACATTGCGCAACAGATTGTATAGGCCACTAGCATTCCCGATCTGTTCGTTTCGTAGAGTCCCCATCGTAGTTGTAGAGAGCGGTACGAAGACCATTCCCGAAGCGAATCCGCTCAAAATGATCGCCCACACAAAGGACCAGGGTCCGATCGCGAGGTTTATCTCCCCGAACCAAATGCTGCAGATCGCAAACAGGAAAAATCCAAAGGCAATCAGCCACCGATTGTCGATTCGGGCCGTGAGGAGACCTATGATCGGCATGGCCACGATGGCGCCAATCCCGCGCGGGCTCACGATGATGCCCGCGTTTAGCGCGGTGTAGCCCATGAGTTCCTGATAAAACAAAGGCAACAGAGTGATAAGGCCGTAAATCGCCGCGCCGAAAAGAGTGATCAGCAAGCAGCCGGTCGCGAAATTGCGATTCTTAAAGATCGAGAGATCAACCAGGGGCTTGTCTGCTTGGAGTTGGCGAACGAGAAAGAGAACCAGCGCTATCAGAAGAACCAAGCTTGCCCAGCGAATCCAGACCGCTCCGAACCAGTCGTCCTCCTGGCCCTTATCCAAAATCACCTGCAGACAACCCAGCCAAATGGCGAGCAGACCCAATCCCCAGGCGTCAATCCGGCCAGGCCTGGCGTTCTTTATGTAGGGCGGATCCTCCACGTACCGGAGGATCATGAACACCGCCAAGATGCCGATCGGGATATTGATGTAAAAACTCCAACGCCACGAATAGTTGTCGGTGAGCCAACCTCCGAATGTTGGTCCGAGCACAGGCGCGACAACAACGCCCAGCCCGAATACGGCCATCGCGAGCCCTCGCTTGTCGGGCGGAAAACTCTCAAGCAGAATGGCCTGTGAAATGGGCTGTAGCGCGCCGCCCCCGGCACCCTGAATCGCCCGCGCAAGAAGCAGAATGCCGAGACTCGGAGCAGCGCCACACAGAAAAGAAGAAAACGTGAAAATGACAATACAAACGAGCAGGAACCGTTTGCGCCCAAAGCGCAGCCCGAACCACGAACTCGCCGGGAGAACTACAGCGTTTGAGACCAAATAGCTGGTCAGCACCCAAGTAGCTTCGTCGGTAGTCGCCGAAACACTTCCGGCGATATACGGTAGCGCCACCGTGGCGATGGAGGTATCCAGGACCTCCATGAACGTGGCGAGCATGACCGAAACCGCGATCAGCCAAGGGTTGGCCGAAGGCCGCCAGTTCTGACCGCTAGTGTCGGGTGCAGCCATCCAATTCCGTTCTTCTCATCAACTGTTTCTGATTGCCAGAAACAGGTAAAGATTCACGGGGCGGCGAATCGTTTCAGTGCCACCATGGAACTCTAGAGCGTGAATTGTCGTATTTTGCCCAGAGGGGGTTCATTTCGATGAATCGAGCTGCAATCACGGTCTGCATCACCGGACTATTTCTGGTATCCGGAATCGCTCGCGCGGATGAATGGAACAAGCACTGGAGCGTGGGGACCAAGCCTGAAATTTATGTTCGAGCGGGCGATGCCGCGATCCGCGTGGAAGCGTCCGATAACGGCTCGGTGACAGCTACTCTGCGCACACGGGGCCTTACGATTGGACCCTCGGGCGTACACGTCATCGACCACCAGACCGGAAATCGCATTGAGATTGAGATAAAAGAGCCCGTCATGCACTGGGGCTGGGGAGTGCATTCGATCCAGCTTGACCTCCGAGTGCCTACGGAAATGGCCGGCGAACTGCACACCGGAGACGGCTCCATCGACCTGCGTGGGGTTCACGGAGCTCTTCAGGTCGAAACTGGCGACGGCAGCGTTCGAGGAGAAGATCTGGACGGATCGCTCGATGCCCACAGCGGCGACGGGAGCATGAACGTGACCGGCCGCTTCGATAATTTGCAGGTGCGGACCTCTGACGGCTCGGTTGATGTTGAGGTGCGGCAGGGGTCCCGCATTCAGTCCGATTGGCGGGTGCAGACGGGAGACGGCAGCGTGAGGCTCAATTTGCCTCGTAGCTTGTCCGCCGACCTACGCGTAAAAACGGGAGACGGCCACGTCCAGGTCAACCTTCCGGTTACTGTAATGGGCGAGCAGAATGGCCATGAAGTGAATGGCCGTTTGAACGGTGGCGGTTCGCTCATCACCGTTCATACCGGTGATGGGTCCGTGACCATAAACCCGTTACCAGGGACTTAAGTCGCAGTGCATCCTGAGCCGCATAGCCCGCCTGGTCGTTATCGAAATACACATAAACGGCTTTCAAATCACGCTTCCATTTGCTGATGCGCTCACTCCAATCCGCCAGCGCTCTTTCGGAATAGCTGCCCTGGTATTTGCCGCCGGGGCCGTGTAATCGCACATAAGCAAAATCAGCGGTAATCTCCACCGGCGAATGCTCGCCGGCCAAATGGAACGCACAGTAGGCCGCGTTGTGCTCGCGCAGCAAACCATAGATATGTGGGATGTGCCAGGTTGCGTTTCGAAACTCGAACGAATAGCGGTGGTGCTTTGGAAGAAGCCGTAGAAAAGTGTTCAACCGCTCAAAATCTACGTCCCATTGCGGTGGCAATTGAAATAGGATTGGCCCGAGTTTCTGTCGTAATGTTTCGATCGCTTCCAAGAAGCGCTGAAGACCCTGCTCGGCATCCTTCAACTTCTTCATGTGGGTCAGGAACCGGCTACCCTTGGCCGCAAACACGAAATCGGCCGGCGTGGAGTCGCGCCAGCACTCGAGGGAGGCCTGCTTCGGGAGGTGATAGAAACTGTTGTTGACTTCTACCGTGTTGAACTGCTGTTGGTAGTAGGCGAGCATTTTTGAGGCAGGCGTTTTTTCGGGATAGAACGGGCCGATCCAGTGCTTATAGTGCCAGCCCGAAGTGCCGATCCGAATATCGCAATCCTGCATCAATCGTCAGACGCGGTTTACAGGCGAGTTTTGCCTGTTGCAAACGCCCAAAAAGCGAGTCCATAGCTTAGGCGTAAGCCGCTCGAGCCGCCAGAGTTCTCGTGCATACTACGTTTATTGTCCTCGCGAGCCTCGCGCTCGGGATTCAAACGCTCATTCTGTTCCTCGCCTTCTTCGGGCCAGACTTGTCGTACCACGTGCGTCAGGAGCCACGGGAAGAAATAGACTCCGGCTACTTTTTGTCGGAATTGGCTGCCTTGAGTGATGCTCAGATTCACAGGGAAAACACGATTGAGGTCCTGACAAACGGCGGCTGCTTCTATGAAGCGCAATTAGCCGCGATCCGCTCAGCTCAGCGCACCATCAATCTCGAAGCGTACATCTTCCACCGCGGCAAAATCGCGCCTCGCTTTATAGAAGCGCTCACTGAGCGCGCTCGGCGCGGCGTCAAGGTCAAGGTAACGATCGACTACATAGGCAGCTACAGCACGTTCCGAAGTTATTTCAGGGACCTGCTCGCGGCCGGGGCCCAACTCCCTTGGTATCACTCCCTCAGGTTGGATTTGCTGCCCCTTATCAACAACCGAACTCATCGCGAAATGCTCATTGTGGACGGCCGGATCGGGTTCGTAGGCGGCGCCGGAATTGCCGATCAGTGGTACACAGGCGTCAAGGATCATCCCCGATGGCGCGATACCGTCGTTCGGGTGGAAGGCCCGCTAGTCTCGAGCCTTCAGTCAGTCTTCGCGCAAAACTGGCTGCGAGTGGCTGGCGAGATCCTAACCGGAGAAGAGTATTTCAGTTTTCCTCAGGGCTCAGGCCGAGCAACTGGGCTGATCGTCAGCAGCACGCCCAGCGAGGGATCCACCCGGGCCCGAACGTTGTTTCAAGTCCTCATCGCCTCGGCTTCGAAATACATTTACATCAACACCCCGTACTTTCTTCCCGATCTCAGCGCACGGCAAGCCATCGTTTCGGCTGTTCGCAACCGCGGCGTCAAAGTCAAAATCATTACTCCGGGCCGCCGTTCCGATCACGCCTTCACGCGGAATTCGAGCCGGACGCTTTATGGGCCTCTATTGAAGCAAGGAATTGAAATTTATGAGTATCAGCCCGCCATGATTCATGTGAAGGCACTGATGGTGGATGGGTGCTGGGCCGTGGTCGGTTCTACCAACTTCGATCACCGCTCGTTCGAATTGAATGAGGAGGTCAATCTCGCAATCCTCGATCCGGCTGTTACGCAGAGACTGGTCGAGGACTTCGAACAGGATCTGAGCGAATGCCACCAGGTTACGTACGAAGCATGGCGCCGGGCCGCGCGCCGCTTTCTACGACCGGCTACAGGCGCTCCTCAGCAAACAGGAATGAATCGCTTTCGCCTGGCCACCTACAACGTGCATAAGTGTCGCGGCTTGGATATGCGAGTCAGCGCCTTCCGGATATTGAAAATCATGGAGGATATTGGTGCGGATATTTTCGCCTTGCAGGAGATCTTTGAGGAGCAGGCGCATTTTTTGTCGGATCGTCTGGGGACGATGCTGGTCTTTGGGCCGGCTCGTACGCTCGACTCACAGAATTATGGCAACGCAATTCTTAGCCGGGGGCCCGTGCTGTGGTCCCGAAGCCACGATCTCAGCATCGCCCGGCGTGAGCCGCGAAGCTGCTTAAGGGCCGACGTGCAGATCGCCGAGAATTTGATGGTGCATGTGTTCGCCGTCCATCTGGGCACGTCCTACTTCGAACGGCGGCATCAGGCAAGAAAACTCGTATCGCCTGAAATCCTGGAATCGGGCGATGCTCCAGGGCTACGAATCATGACCGGCGATTTTAACGAGTGGACCAAGGGTGTCACAACCCGCACATTGTCGGAACACATGCGGCGTGCGGACCTCGCGTCCCATTTCGGTCGGCGCCGGAGCTATCCCGGCCTGCTGCCCATCCTGCATCTAGATCACATGTATTACGATGCGTCTCTCCAGCTCGTTTCGTTGCGGCTGCATCGGACACTGGCCTCCCTCGTAGCCTCCGACCATCTGCCTCTGCTAGGGGATTTCGAGGTAAGTCATTGAGTATGAGGGCGTTCCTTCGGTCGGTTCGCCGGACACGGGCGCGCTCAAGCTTGGAGTTTCGCTCAAGCCCTTGTAACCTAACAAGTTGCCGGTGCGCCTAGATTTGCAAGGGCGTAAGCACCCGGCACGTTGAGCCGGTATGCTTGTCGACCAGGAACTGATTGAAAAGGCGCGGGCGCGTGATTATGCCGCGTTCAATCAATTAGTGCTGGCGTATCGCAAGCGGATCCTCGGAACTATTTCGCGGCTGATTGGCCGGCCGGAAGACGTCGAGGATGTGGCCCAGGAGGTTTTCGTTCGTTTGTACTATTCCCTGGATCAGCTCCGGGCTGCGGAAGTCTTCGAGCCTTGGCTGTACCGGCTGACCGTAAACGCGTCCTACGATTACTTGCGGCGCGCACGCCGCCGAAGCGAATCGCGGATGGCGGATCTGAGCGAACAGCAGGTGATGATGGCCGATTCGCTCGCCGGAAGCAGGCGGCAGGAAGAGGAGCAGCAGAAATCGAAGACACGGGAGTTCGTGGACGCGCTGTTCCGGCACGTATCGGAGGAAGATCGCATCCTGCTCACGCTCAAAGAAGTCGAGGGGCTTTCGCTGAAAGAGCTGGAGCAGATTTACGGTGTGAACGAGAACGCTTTGAAGGTAAGATTGTTTCGCGCCCGGCACCGCGTGCTGAAGGCGTACAACGGAGCTATGGCGGATGGTAAATTGTAGGCCAATGCAGGGCAAAATTTTAAGTAAGTTTGGGTGAGAGTACGTAATGAAAGAGACAATGAACGGCGATAACGATGGTCTGGGAGAGTTATTCCAAATATACGCGAACGCCTGTCCCGACGTGGAGCCAAGTGCCAACTTTATGCCGCGTCTGTGGCAGAAGATAGAGGCGCGCCACAGCTTTGGGTCTGTATTCGAACGTTTGGCTCGTCCTGGAATGGCCGCCGCTGCCGCTCTGTGTTTATTGCTCGTTGTACTTAACCTGGTCGCTCCGCCCCGCAACCCGGCCGTACAGACCTATACCGACGCGCTGATGGCCGATCATTCCGCTGAGCGGACATACTACACTGAGGCGATTCGCGCCGTGCCCGGCGTTGGTGAAGCCCCCGCTGAGTTTCGTCCCCGATAGCTGACCAGAAGCGTTATGAAGCGCAATCAACTGCTCGCCGCGATATTCGCCGTGCTGCTCTTCTGTGCCGGCGCCGCCGTAGGTGCGCTTGGGCACAGGTATTATGCGGCCACGGTCGTAAATGCAAAGACCGCCGATGATTTTCGGCATCACTACATTTCAGAAATGCGTTCGAAGCTCAACCTGACTCCCGCGCAAGTGGACCGGCTCGAGGCCATTCTCGACGACACCAAGGCCAAATACAAAGCTGTGCGCGATTCCTATCATCCGCAGATGGTCAAAATTAAGCAGGAGCACACCGCGCAAGTCAAATCGATCCTAACACCCCAGCAAATCCCGATATACGAGCAAATGGTAGCGGATCACGAGCGCCACGCTCGCGAGCAGGAAGAGCGCGAACGCCAGGAAGAAGCGCGCCACCAGGCCGCTCGCAAAGTGCAGACCGCGCCGTAGGCAACACGAGACGTTTCTGTTCGATAGAATCGAACCGAATCTATGCGGGTCTTGTGTTTACTGATAGCGGTTTCAGCCGCCTTTGCACAGAGCCGGCTTTCGCCCGGAATCCAGCCGTTCGAAAGCTTTCAGGACCGGGTCATAGCGCTGCAGCACATTCGCGTAATCGACGGTACGGGTGCGCCCGCTCGCGACGACGAGACGGTCATTATTGACAACGGCAAGATCACCGCCGTCGGTCCGGTCGGCTCAGTCCAGTTGCCCACCGATATGCGGACCATGGACCTGTCAGGTAACACCATGTTTCCAGGGCTCATTGGTATGCATGAGCATCTCTTCTATCCTTCCGGAGAGGGGATCCCACTTTACACGGAGCAAGCCTTCAGCGCGCCGCGGCTATATCTCGCCGCGGGTGTTACCACCATGCGGACTGCGGGGTCGCTCGAACCATATACCGATCTGAACGTGAAAGCAGAGATCGATAGCCAGAAGATGCCTGGACCGAAGATCGATGCAACCGGTCCTTACATCCAAGGACCCGGCGGGTATTCGATCCAGATGCCTGTACTTACCTCGCCGGAAGCCACGCGGCGGCTGGTGAACTATTGGGTACAGGCGGGTGCAACCTCTTTCAAGGCGTATATGAACATTTCGCATGAGGCGCTGGCTGAGGCCATCCGCACAGTCCATGAACATAAGCTCAAGATTACCGGTCATCTCTGCTCAGTTGGCTTCACGGAAGCGGCCGAGCTGGGCATAGATGACCTCGAGCACGGCCTCCTGGTGGACACCGAGTTCGATCCTGGCAAGACGAAAAACGTTTGCCCGAGCCAGAGGGAGACAATGGACACGATCGCACACCTGGATTTGCAGAATGCCCAAGTTCAGAAAATGATTCATCTCCTGGTGGACCAGCATGTCGCGATCACGTCCACGCTGGCCGTGTTCGAGGCGTTCATTCCCGGCCGTCCCCCGATCGAACAGCGAGTGCTCGACGCCATGTCTCCGGTCGCCGCAGAAAGCTATCTAGAAGCGAAGGAACGTGTCACGATCAGCGCGAGCAGCGCACGTGCTGAATACTTGAAAAAAGAAATGGATTTCGAGCGTGCTTTTGTTGCACGGGGTGGATTGCTCATTGCCGGATGTGACCCCACCGGGAACGGCGGCGCGTTGCCTGGTTTTGGAGATCAGCGCAATCTTGAGCTTCTGGTGGAAGCCGGTTTCACGCCGGAAGAAGCGATCCGGATCTATACTCTCAACGGCGCGACGTACGAAGGTATCTCAGATCGAGTTGGGACAATCGCCAGTGGTAAACAGGCCGATGTGGTCGTAGTCGAGGGCAACCCCGCTGAACATATCAACGATGTTGAGAGAGTTAAATACGTATTCAAAAATGGAGTCGCCTACGATCCCGCAAAGCTGATCGCTTCCGTTCGCGGCTCAGTTGGGATTCACTAAATCATTCTGAATGTCGAAATTCACCGCAATTTTCGTTGCGTGCGTGCTCGCGTTTGCGGTACGCGCACATGCTGATGAGCAGACTCGCGCCGATCGCGTTCTTCAACAGCTCGAACAAGTCCATCGATTCACGGGAATATCGATCTCACCCGATGGCAGGTGGGTGGCCTGGACCGGGCCAGATCCGGATACCGAATCGAATACCCGGATCTTCCTTTATGATCGGCAGGACGGGTCGAAAAAAGTCCGGCGGCTCACTGCGGGGAACGGAAAACAATCGTTTCGTGAGCACGGGCTGGCTTGGTCCCCCGATAGCACCCGAATCGCGCTGTTCTCAAATGCGAACGGGACGCAAGAGCAGATATTCGTTTTGCCGGTTTCAGGCGGCGCAGCTCGCAAGCTGACGAACGTGAATGGGTATTTAACAGATATTCGCTGGGCGGCGGATGGGAAGCGGCTGGCATTCCTCTATGCGGAAGGCGGAGGCGGCGCAGGCCCTCTGGAAGCCGAGCCAGCGCAAATCGGGATTATCGGCTCGAGCATCCACAACCAGCGCATTACGACCATTGATGCTGACGGTGGAAATCTGCGCCAGATCACGCCGCCGGACCTGAACGTATATGAATACGATTGGTCTCCCGATGGGCAGCAGTTCGCGGCAACTGCAGCGCCGGGCCCGGCCGACAACAACTGGTGGACGGCGAAGCTGTACACGGTAGACGGAGCTACCGGAAAAATGACAGCCATTTACCAACCTCCCGTACAAAGACAATTGGCC
>JAFATG010000355.1 GCA_019244055.1 Acidobacteriaceae bacterium
CGGCAGCACTCATCACTGGGCCGGTCATTTTCCGCGCTTTCACCCGTCCGACTTTAGAGTGAAAACTCTGGATGGCGTCGCGGATGATTGGCCTATCAGCTATGAAGAACTGAAGCCTTATTACGAACAGAACGATCTCGACTGGGGCGTTGCCGGGCTGAATGGAGATCCTGCGAATCCGCCGCGCTCTCCACGCCCGACCCCGGTTTTACCGATAGGAGTTCTGGGCGCGACGATCGGAACAGGCTTCAACAAACTCGGTTGGCACTGGTGGCCGTCCGATAATGCGATCATTTCCCGCGATTACAACAACCGGCCTGCATGCGGTTTGCACGGCAAATGCATGTTCGGTTGCCCGATTGGGTCAAAGGCGTCGACGGATGTCACTCACTGGCGCAAGGCGATTCGAAAAGGAGCCATTCTTCAGCCGTGGTCGCGCGTGCGCGAGATCACTGTCGATGCAGGCGGCAGAGCGAAATCCGCCGTATACTACGACCGCCAAGGGAATCTGCACGAGCAAACGGCGAGAGTGATAGTCGTTTGCTGCAACGGTATCGGCACGCCGCGGCTTCTTTTGAATTCGAAGTCAAACCTGTTTCCGGAGGGGCTGGCTAATTCGACGGGACTCGTGGGGAAGAATTTCATGACCCACCCGTTTCGAACTTTGGAAGGCGTTTTTGAAGCACCCATGGACGGACACTTAGGTCCGTTTGGTATCCCGGCCATGAGCCAGCAGTTCTATGAGACAGATACGAACCGCGGCTTCGTTCGCGGATATACCCTTCTTCTAGAGCGCTCGTTCGGTCCCCTGCACCAGGCGTGGGGCAGTTTCTCCAATCATCCTGTTGTGTGGGGAGAGAACCACCACAAGGCGATGCGTCAGCGGTTCCCGCACTTGATACGCGTCACCGTCATGGGCGAGGACTTGCCCGAAGAGCACAATCGGGTCGAGATTGACCCGAATCTGAAAGATGCCAGCGGCATAGCGGCACCGCGTGTGGTGTACAGCTATAGCGAGAACAGTCTGAGCATGCTGGAACACGGCGGCAAAATGGCGCGACAGGCTTTGGAGGCTGCGGGCGCAATCGAGATCCTCGATAGCGGTGTCGTCACACCTGCGTATCACCTGATGGGAACGGCACGCATGGGAGCGAGTCCGCGCAGGTCGGTGGTCAATGCGTCACATAGAGCGCATGACGTGCCGAATTTGTACATCGTCGACGGAAGCTCATTCGCGACCTCGGCCGCAGTGAACCCAACTTCCACGATTGGGGCCCTCGCATTGAGGGCCGCAGAGAAGATCTGGCAAGAACAGAAAGCCTAAGCCGGAACAGCTATTCAAAGGTGCTAACCGGCATTGTTCCGACTGCGGATATGAATGGCCGGAACTCCATGTAGCGTAGGATGTCGCGTTCGATCTCGATACCGGGTGCGATTTCGATCAACTCAAGTCCTTCGGACGCGAGATGAAATACGGCTCTTTCGGTGATGTACAGAACGTCTTGTCCGTGCTTTCGTGCAAAATCTGCCGAAAACGTGATTCGTTCGACACGATCGACAAATTTGTGGACTTTACCGGCCTGCAATACCTCGAGTCTGCCATGCGACCACGACACTCTTGAGCCCTGAGCATCGAAGGTTCCGCAGAAAACGACTTTTTTCGCATTCTGAGCGATTTCCATGAAACCGCCTGGGCCGATCAGGTTTCCTGCGAGATGCGACACGTTCACATTTCCGAAGCGATCAGCCTCACCCATGCCGAGAAATGTGATATCGATTCCGCCGCCACTGTAATAATCAAACTGCTCGATGGAGGGAACGATCACTTCGGGATTGCGAGCAGCTCCAAACAGGCGGTCATCGAGCATTTGCCCGTTGTGGACGCCCTGCTCGACACTCATCCAGAGCTCGTCCGACGTGCCCTGTTCGGCGATGACGCCGAAAATGCCGCCTGGAATTCCGAACCCGAAATTCAACGAGGCTCCGTTGCGCAATTCCAGTGCGGCGCGACGAGCAATGATGCGCCGTTCCAGCTTGTCAGGAACAGCCGCCATCATTTGCCCCAGGTGAGCACGGCGATGACCGGAGATGCTCGAGTTATAGCCGAGAGCATAGAACTGCTGCTGGTGTGGATCTTCGACGACAGCGTCGACGATGATTCCCGGAACACGCACGTGGCGCGGAGCTAAGTCGCCCGAATCGACTATTTGCCGTACCTGCGCGAGGACCCGGCCGCCGCTGTTGTGGGCAGCGAGAGCGATGGTGTGAATATCCATGTCGATCGGTTCTTCTTCGGGACTGATGTTGCCGCGCGTATCGGCATACGTACCGCGGATAATACCGACGTCCACTTTGAACGGCTTGTAGCGCAAGATTTCCTGGCCATCGACATGCATCAGTTCGATTAGCTCTTCGCGGCTACGCTGATTGCAGCGTCCGCCGTCGTGACGAGGATCGACGAAGGTCCCCAGCCCCGAATGGGTGAATAAGCCCGGACGTCCGGCGCCGATCTCACGCAGAAGCTGCTGCACAACGCCGCCTGGCAAACAGTACGCTTCGATCTTCTCTTCGCGGATGAGTTGCTGAATCTTCGGCGACCAGGTGAAATGCGACGCGATCACCTTGCGCAGCATTCCTTCGTGCGCAAAACGATTCGTTCCAAGCGCGTCACGATCACCTAGCCCAAGCGAGTGGACCAGCGCCAGATCGCGCGGATGACCTGTCTCCACGAAGCGCTGTTCCAGAGCTGCAAAAATGGCTTCCGCCGAAACCATTCCGGCGCCATTGCCGCTGATGGCGACGGTATCTCCATCGCGAATCAGATCCGCCGCTTCGCGGGCGCTCATGAATGTTGCGCTCATGGCTGATTTCACCGGTTTTTGAAGACAGGCTTGCGCTTTTCGCGAAAGGCTTGCACGCCTTCCCGGCAGTCTTCCGTAGAGAGGGCTTGGGCGGCGGCGCTGGCATGATGCTGGCGCAAATCGGTGTGCATCGTCGCGAGAATACCCTTGGTGAGCGCCATTGCAGCCGGCGCATTCGCACAGAGCCTCTCCAGCCAGCCGTTCAGTTGCTGCTCTAAGTCGTCGGCATCATCAGCCAGTGCCGTGATGAGGCCCCAGTTTAGCGCTAACTCCGCTGTTATGGGTGTGCCAAGCAACATGAGATGACGTGCTCGAGCGGCGCCGATGAGCTCGGCTATGCGGCGAATCCCCATCCAGCCGGAGATCATGCCGAGAGTTACTTCGGGCGATCCAAACTTCACCGACTTGACGGCGATTCGAAGATCCGCTGCCATTGCCAGCTCGAGTCCGCCACCGAGAGCATGACCCGAAATCGCAGCGATGACGGGCTGGGGCAGTGCAGCCAAGCGCTCAAATACGTTGATGCCATGCAGAATCCAATCCCGCCCCATTTCGTGAGGCGAAAGAAGGCCCCAGGCTTCGATGTCACCGCCGGTACAGAAGAAGCGCCCGCGTGAGCGGATCACGACTGCTCGGAGTTCACGATCCGCTTCGATTTCAGACAGGATGGAACTGAGCTGTTGGAGCATTTGCATGGTGAGCGCGTTTCCCTTGTCAGGACGATTGAGGGTGATCTCAGCGCAGGCAGCTCCAAACTGTTGCTTACGCGAAAACAGGATTTCAGATTCCATGTGAGTTCCCTGTCATAACGCCTAAAATTGTGGGATGGTGAGCCCGCCGTCGACGGTAACTGCCTGCCCGACGGTATACGTTAAACGACCTTCGGCCATTGAGTACACCGCCGCTGCGACATCGGCAGGAAATCCCCAGCGCCGAACCGGCACTCTGTCGGCAATCAGCGCGTCGTACTTCTCTTTGACTGGGCGAGTCATCTCGGTGTCTATGATTCCGGGGCGAATTTCGTAAACACCGATCCCTTCCCCAGCGAGCCTCACAGCGAACAGCCGGGTTGTCATACTCGAGGCACACTTGGAAACACAATACTCGCCCCGGTCGACGGATACAGCAACGGCATTGCTCGAAGTGATGTTGATGATGCTGCGATGCTGTCCTTCGATTTCGCCTTGCTGCAACATGTGTAGCGCGACGGCTTGATTTAAGAAAAAAACGGCCTTCGTGTTCACGCGGATGCAATGATCGAAACTCTCGCTTGTGACGTCTAAGAGATCGCCGCGTTTAGCAACACCGACGCCCGCGTTGTTGACAAGGCAATCGATCCTGCCCCAGCGTGAACATGCCGCGTCAATCAATTCTCTGTGCCGGTCGAGGTCGGAGACATCGCAAGCGAAAGACATGCTGTCTGCGCCGGAGTCCCCGAGGTCAGCAATAAGCTGCTGCATCTTCGACGCATGGTCAGGTACGGGAAGATCGTTCAGCAGAACGTTGAAACCCGATCTCGCTAGTGCGATCGCGCATGCTCTGCCGATGCCGCGAACCGCGCCGGTCACAATAGCCGTCGGTCTTGTGGCAATTGTCATTGCTCTACCTTGCAAGAGCGAGCACGCTTCGCATTCGTTCTGAGTTCGAGTTCCGTAGTCGGGAATAGATTATCCCCGATCTGCCTTCTCTACAATGCTAGCCATGTTCTGTAAGGAACCGGGGCTTACACGCTAGATAATTGCGCCGGACAGCGTGTTCTAAAACGCCATCTGCGCCCAGCGCTCGCGGATTTCGTGCTTCCAGCTTCCGGATAGAGGCGCTTCCATCGCGCGAGAGAAAAGGTCAGGGTCGTCGGTTTCGCGTTTGTGGAGGCGAACGACATCGGCGACGCTGAGTTGCCGCGGATCGCTTTCTAACGGTTCAATCGGGTCACCAGATTCGAATTCGCCTTCTTCCACAATTGAGAAATAGGTCCCGGACCGCCCGCTGGCCCAAAATCTCTTCACCATATCGGAGCGATTCATACGAATCGCAAGCTTATAGCAAGGCATTCTCGGTTGGGTGACCTTTAAGATTGCTGAGCCGGCGCGGAACACGTCACCGATGTGCACATCCTCTTCCAGCATTCCTTCCGTGGTGAGGTTTTCGCCAAACGCGCCGACCGGAAGTGGCGTACCCGGAAGTTGTTCGGCCCAGAACGGATAGTGTTCGGATGAGTAAGAGTAGACGGCTTTGGAGGGTCCGCCATGCACGCGGAGGTCGGATTGCCGATCGCCCTGTACATTGTAGCGGCGCAAGGCAACTTTGCCGTAGACCGGCGTTTTGAAGATGCTAGTCAGCACCCTGCGGTTACCTACCTCAATCTCGCGCGGTTGTCCGACATTGATGGAAACGATTCGCCTCGATTGAGGAGCGCTCATGCTCATAGCGAATTATCTGCCTAAGCAACTTCGTTCGTTAACAGAAAGGCTTCCACACTGCGCTTTTTGAACTAAACACTTGGCCGTATTTCGCGACTATGTGTACAGAGACGTCATATCCGCGAGGCGAAAAGCCATCAATCCGGAGCCGGTGCGGGATTCGCTCAGTTGTTCGACGCGTACCGGCTTGCGCCGGCGGATT
>JAFATG010000328.1 GCA_019244055.1 Acidobacteriaceae bacterium
AAAAACAAAGTGGAAAAGCTTGCGCAAAATATCCAGGAAGCGTTCCTCAATAACGCTCGAAAAGACAAAACGTTCCTGACAATTTACTTGATGAGTGGGGTCAAGCTCTCGGGCCGGATCAAGAGTTTCGACAAATACTCCGTCATACTCGAATCGAATAATCAGGAACAGCTCATTTTCAAGCACGCGATCTCCACAGTCGTGGTCTCAAAACCCCTTCATGGCCATGCCGGTTCCGGTCCTTCCACACCGGGGGTTCCCATTGGAACGGAGTCTTCCGAGAGCAGTCAAGCGCATGGCAGCTAAACCTCGTCGCGGGGCGGTTACTTAAGGGTGGAATCAGCCCGCGAGCGAACGCTCGTTGTCGGACTGGAGCTCACCGGGCCTCAAGCTAAAGCACCCCGGCCCGAGCGCGATCCAGACGTTGAAGAATCACTCGATGAATTAGCCACCTTGGCCGAAAGCGCCGGCGCAGAAGTCGTCGGCCGCATCACCCAAATGCGTCCGAAGATCGACGCCGCAACCCTCCTCGGATCTGGCAAAGTGGAGGAAGTCAAAACGCGCGCTGCCGCCGATGATGCTGATAGCGTCATCTTTGATCACGAGCTCACCCCCACGCAACTCCGCAATCTGGAGCGTCGGCTCCAACTCAAAATCCTTGATCGCACCCAGCTCATTCTGGACATCTTCGCCCGGCGCGCCCGCACGCGCGAAGGCCAGTTACAAGTGGAGCTCGCCCAACTCAACTATCTTCTTCCCCGCCTCGCCGGCCGCGGAACGCAGATGTCCCGCCTGGGAGGCGGTATCGGTACACGTGGTCCTGGTGAGACGCAACTGGAAACGGACCGCCGCCGCATTGGCCGCCGAATCGCCAAACTGAAATCTGAAATCGAGCGTGTTCGCGCCACTCGCGGCGTGCAACGTTCCCAACGCCAGGCCGTGCCGCTCTCAACCGTCAGCTTGGTCGGCTACACCAACGCGGGAAAATCGACGTTATTCAATCGCCTCACCGGGGCCGATGTGCTCACCGATTCAAAAATGTTCGCGACCCTCGACCCAACGGTTCGCCAGATTCGTCTGCCCTCTGGCCGCCGCGTGCTCTTGAGCGATACCGTTGGGTTCATCCGCAATCTGCCGACAACGCTCATCGAGGCTTTTCGTGCCACGCTCGAAGAGGTCACCGCCGCGGCGCTCCTCCTTCACGTCGTCGATATCACATCTCCTCTCGCTTCGGAACAGGCCCTTCATGTCATGAAAGTGCTCGCTGAAATCGGCGCGGAAACCACTCCGCAAATATTAGTCCTGAACAAGAGCGATCGCCTCAGCGAGGCTGACCGGATGCAGGATCTCCCCACGCTCACACATCGCCTGCTTGGCGAAACCGCCCGCCAGAACGCCACGCCATCGGCTCTCATCTCGGCGCAGACGGGCTCGGGCGTCGGAACACTTCTCGAGCTCATTGACCAAAAGCTGGTACAGGATCCTATCGCGCGCCAGCGTTTCCGCCTACCTCTCAGCGAAGGCCGCGCCCTGCATCTCTTGCACGACCGCGCCGCGATCGTTTCCAAGTGCTATCAGGACAAGTATTGCGAAGTGGTCGCCGACGCGCCGCAATCCATCCGCGACCGTCTCGCCGAATTCGCCATCTCCGAATAGCGCTGTCGACAGTTCCACACAATGCCACCAGCGACTCGATTTCGAGCATAATAACTCAATCAGGAGAATGTCTCATGCAAAATGCACAACCGACACAAACAGTCGACGCCGCGAAGCAGGAAGCGTTTATCGGTAAGGTTCTCAGCGACACGAGTGCAGCCCTTACGACCACACTCGCTTCCATCGGCGATCGTCTAGGGTTGTTCAAGGATTTGGCCGCCCATGGCCCCTCTACCAGCACTGAGGTTTCCGCCCGCACCGGGACAAATGAACGCTACGTGCGGGAATGGCTGGGAGGCATGGCGGCCGCTGGATACCTGAACTATGATCCCGGGTCGGGGCTTTTCACGCTTCCCGTCGAACACGCGGCCGCTCTGGCGCAAGAGGGCGGCCCGTTTTTCTTTGGTGGCAGCTACCAAATGTTCCGCGCCATGAACGTGGTGATGGACCAAGTCATTCAAAGCTTCCAGCATGGGGGCGGCGTTCCTCAATCGGCCTATCCGGACGAGTTTTGGGATGGTCTGGAGCGCTTCAGCGCGGGCTGGTTCGAAAATCTATTGCTGCAACAATGGATTCCTGCCATGCCGGATGTACAAGCCAAGCTTGAGCGCGGAGCCACCGTGGCCGACGTAGGTTGCGGGCGAGGGCGTGCACTGGTTAAGCTTGCTCAGGCGTTTCCGAAGTCGCGATATGTGGGATTCGACCTCTTTCCACCCACAATCGAACAGGCCACCCGAAATGCTGTGACGGCCGAAGTGGAGGATCGCGTCCGATTCGAGGCGCGAGACGCCGCCCGCGGGTTACCGGACCAGTTTGATGTGATCACGACGTTTGATGTTGTGCACGACGCCGTCGATCCTGTAGGACTCCTTCGCAGGATCCACGCGGGCCTGAAGGACGAGGGCATCTACATCTGTCTGGATACCAACTGCTCGGACCGCCTGGAGCAGAACATCGGGCCGCTCGGCGCCATTTTCCATGGCGTGAGCGTGATGTACTGCATGACGACATCCTTGGCCAATGGTGGCGCAGGCCTGGGTACGCTCGGTTTTCACGAGCGGCGGGTGAACGAAATGTGTCAGGAAGCGGGATTTCGGTTCGTTCGCAGAGTTCCGCTCGAAAATCCGTTCAATAATTTGTACGAAATACGACCGTAAGCCCCAACATCGCTTGCTGGAAGGAAAGATATCCCGCATCCTAAACGGCGACACTCTGCGAGTGGAAAAGGCTGCCGCAATCTTGGATTTGATACGATCGCACGGCCCTTATCGTTGGACAGGGATCTTTGACGTTGATGCCGGTTCTGGTGTCGCGTCCAACATTGGATGGAGCGGACCGAGCGCACCGGAGTTTCCCGTTTTTCCGATAAACAAAGGGCTGACCTCTCGCGCGATCGCAACAAAAAGCACGGTGAACGTCGGCGACGTTGCACGCGACCCCGACTATTTGACTGCGCTAACGTCGACAAAGTCGGAAATCATTGTACCCGTGCTCTCTTTATCCGGTGACAGCGTCATCGGAACGTTGGATGTAGAAAGCGAAACACCAAACGCGTTCGATTCAGAAGCGCAGAGTCAACTCGAGCGATGCGCGCTGCTGCTCAGGCGACTCTGGAATTGCTCCTGACGATCACGCTGTGGATGGTCGGCTGGCGGCGGCTTATCCCCCGAGCTGCACGGCCCTGCGCGTGTGAACACTCGTGTACGATGAGGCTGTCACACACAGGCGGAGTTTGAATGTCCCGTTTCCAGCCAATATTCTGCGGGTTGCTTCTGGTTCCCTGGTCATTGCTGTCTCAAGAAACTCACAGCCATAGCGCACCGGAAAAACTCGGAACCGTGTCGTTTCCAATCTCCTGCGCGCCAGCAGTTCAAGAGGAGTTCGACCGCGGTGTTGCGCTACTGCACTCGTTCGCCCACAGTGCTGCTGAGAGTGTCGAACTCCCCGCCCCTCTCTTAGGGTGCGTTGTTGAGTCGAAGGCACGACTGCTGTTGTTACCACAACACTCCGTCCACCGCCTTCTCAGGTTCGGGCACGTTGGGGTCTTGAAGTAATTCTTTTAGATCGATCTCGATATTCCGCGCGATAGCATTGAGCGGGAGATCATGCACTTTATTCTCAAACGGATTTTCGAGATCGCGGCCGATTTCGTCGAGCGTCAACAAGATCAGTCCGACTAACGTCGATCCCAGAGGAGTGAACAGTCCGAGGTCGGCCACCATCCCAAGCGGCAGCAGAAGACAATAAACCGTGACGAAGATTTGCGGGAAAACATCGTACTGTTTGGGTATCGGAGTGTTCTTGATGCGTTCCAGCCCTCCTTGCGCATTTAAGAGCTCCGACAAGCTTCGGTCTATTGCCGCCCAACGTACGCTGTCGATCCAGCCGAGCTCAAAACATTTTGTCAGAAGCGAACTAATCTGTTTCTGAATGCTCAGCGGTACGTTCGTAGACGTGCGGAACCGCTCTATAGTCTCGGCGCCTAGGATCTGCTTCAGGTCCTGCAAAGGAAGTAAGCCGCGAAGTTGGCACCGCAACGCATGAACATACGCCACCTGCAGAAGAATGACCTGCCGTTGGACGTCGCTGCTTTCGAAAGCCGAAGCATCGCTAGGTTCAGCCGGTTCGATCATCGATAACGTCTGGCGTCCGAGATTCCGGGACTGGTTCACAACCTGGCCCCACAATGTTCGCGCTTCCCACCATCGCGCGTAGCTGCTCGTGTTCCTGAACCCGACAATGACGCCGATCACGCCCCCGAAAATAGCCAAAGGGATGTGGGGCATGGAGAGCCAACTCCAGCCAAATATCACATAGGCGATCGCGACACATGTGTCATAGAACAGCAGCAGGCCGGCAACACGGCCGACATCGCGGAGTATCCTGCTGAGACTTGCGCCTGCTGCGATGATCACTACGAGATGCCCGCGCTAGCCTGCACTTCGAGATTCGAACCGTCGAAGGTGAGGAATTTGTGTTGCTGCTCGTCGAAGATCCGAACTTGGCCATGAGCGATGTCGTAAACCCAGCCAAAGATGGCAAGTGACTTTTGCGCCAGTCTTCCCGTTATCGCCGGATGCGTCCGGAGATGATTCATCTGCAGCAGCACATTTTCTTCGATCAGTTGTTCAACCAGGTCCGTCTCATCAGCCGCTGTCGCACGGGCCCGCACAGTGCTGAGAGCCGCCTCGGCATTGCGAAGCCAACGTTTCACCGTGGGCATACTCTCCACTTTCTCCGGATGAATCAGGGCCTTCATCGCGCCGCAATCAGTGTGTCCACACACGACCACTTGGTGCACTCGCAAAGCAGCAACAGCATACTCGAGCAACGCCGAAATTCCTCCCAACAACTCACCGTACGCTGGGATCAAGTTCCCGATGTTTCTCGAAACAAAAATTTCCCCAGGGCCAGACTGGGTCAACAGTTCAGGATCGACACGCGAATCGGCGCAAGTGATAAAGAGAGTGTCCGGGCTTTGACCCTCGCGAACGAGCCGTTGATAATCAGCTTGTTTCTCCGGATAAACTTTAGTTTGAAAGTTGTGCAACCCAATTAAAAGACGGTTGCGCGATTGCTGAACCTCGGGTGGAAACATAAGCTTATAGATACCTCAATCCTCGTTTACGTGGGGCGAATAGCCCTCCTCAAGGTGTCGCATTCGCGCCCGAAACCCCTCAATTTGACACTCACTTACCCGGTTCGCTAGACTGAAGTGTTCGAGTTTTCAAAGCGGAGAGAAGAAGTCTGTCCATGCGCACCGAGTATCCGTCCAGCCGCGATATTACCCGTAGCTGGCACGTGATCGACGCCAACGACGCAGTTCTGGGACGAGTTGCCAGCCGGGCCGCTATGCTCTTGATGGGTAAGCACAAACCGTCTTATGCTCCGTCCATCGATACGGGCGATCACGTCATCATTGTGAATGCCGCCAAGGTAAAGCTTACCGGCCGTAAAGAAGGTCAAAAGGTATATCGCCACCATAGCGGTTATCCGGGTGGTCTGGTGGAAACCGGAGCGCGCCGCATGCGCGAAACACGTCCGGAACGGATGCTGGAACTGGCGGTTTCGGGCATGTTGCCAAAGACAAAGCTCGGCAAGCAGATGTACCGCAAGCTCAAGGTCTACGCCGGCGAGCATCACCCGCATCAGGCACAGAATCCCGTGCCGCTCGCGGTTTAACAAGAGGAAGGAATAAGGTTAGTTAGTGCCAGCGAAGTTAGTGCAGCAGTTGGGAACCGGCCGGCGCAAGACGGCCAGGGCTCGGGTATTTCTGCGGCCCGGAAAAGGCCAGATAACGGTCAATCACCGGCCGTTTGAGAACTATTTTGTGAGTGAATCGGCACGCGCGTATGTGCGGCAGCCACTGCTGGCCGCCGAGATGGCGGATCGCTTCGATGTGGTCATTCTCACCGACGGTGGCGGCGTAAGCGGGCAAGCCGGAGCCGCCCGCCTCGGTATCGCCCGGGCGCTGATTGAATTCAACTCCGAGCTGCGCGGCAAACTTAAGCAGCTTGGTTTCTTGACGCGCGATGCTCGCGCACATGAGCGAAAGAAGTACGGTCAAAAGGGCGCCCGCAAGCGCTTCCAGTTCTCTAAGCGTTAGTAGTACCTCTTCGTTCCCCAATCCAACTCGCGATCGACGGTCTTGCGGCCTCCATCGCCCGACCGGATTCGTACGGATTCACGCAATTTCCGCTTTGGGCCGCGTGATCATCCGCCACGACGTCCGCCGCAAAGACTTATAGGAGGCAGGTTGCCATCTATTTCGATGAAGGAATTGCTCGAAGCTGGCGTTCACTTCGGGCACCAGACCAAGCGCTGGAATCCAAAGATGAAGGAATACATCTTTGGCGAACGTAACGGGATCTATATCGTAGATCTCCAGAAAACTCTCAAGCTGTTTAAAGACGCCATGCGTTACGTCGGTGAGATGGCCGCGCAAGGCAAGTCCGTTCTCTTTGTCGGCACCAAGAGGCAGGCGCAGGAGGCCATCGCCGAAGAAGCGACGCGCTGCTCGCAGTTTTATGTGAACCAGCGCTGGCTGGGCGGACTGCTGACCAACATTTCGACTGTTCAGCGTTCCATCAAGCGTCTGAAAGAACTCGACGTCATGTCCGCCGAAAACGGCTACGAAGGACGTGCCAAGAAAGAAGTCGGGCGGCTGGAGCGCGAGCGCAAGCATCTGCAGCAGAACCTGGCCGGCATTAAAGACATGAACGGCCTTCCCGACCTTCTGTTCGTGATCGATTCGAACAAAGAAGCCATCGCTGTGAAGGAAGCACGGAAGCTGGGCATTCCAGTCGTCGCCGTGGTCGATACCAACTGCGATCCCGACGAAGTCGATTACGTCATCCCGGGAAACGACGACGCCTTGCGAGCGATTCGCCTCTTCACGACCAAGATCGCCGACGCTGTTGTCGAAGGACGCTCACTGGCAACCGAGCAGGAGTTCGCCGCCGAGAAGATCGTGAGCGAAGATGAGAGCGCGGTCGAGCACACGCCGGAAGAGTACACCCAATACCTGGATCCGAAGTACAACGAGCAGTTGATGTCGGAGAGTCTGGCAGCCAGCACGGAACCGGAGACGCCTCCCCGCAAGGGTCCGGGCAGCGAGACACCCGAAGACGTTGCCAGCACGACCCTCGTCGAACACTGAGACGCGGGTTATCGGGTGCGCCGCTTGACGCTCCCGGATTCAAAAGAAGAATAAAAGAACAATGGCTGAGATTAGTGCACAGTTAGTGAAACAGCTCCGCGAGCGAACCGGCGCGGGCATGATGGAATGCAAGAAGGCTTTGCAAGAAGCCAACGGCGATATCAACGAAGCGGAAGTGATTCTCCGGAAGCGCGGCATTGCAAGCGCCACCAAGAAGGAATCCCGCTCCACAAAACAGGGCATGGTGAGCGCCTTCATCAGTCCCAATCGGAAGCTTGGTGTTTTGGTGGAAGTGAACTGCGAGTCGGATTTCGTCGCGCGCACAGAGGATTTCCAGAGCCTCACGGCGGACGTGGCGGCCCATATCGCAGAGACCAAGCCCAAAGTCGTACGCTTGGAGGAAGTAACGGAAGCGGAGCGCGCCAACTTCCGGGCACACGAGGCCCTGTACGAACAGAAGTTCACGAAAGATCAGAACACGACCATCGCCGAGCTCGTGAAGACCAAAATCGCCAAGCTCGGCGAAAACATCAACGTCTCGCGCTTCGTGGTCTATAACGCCGATGGCAACGGCGTTATCGGCAACTACATCCATACCGGATCGCAGATCGGCGCGCTGCTCGAAATGAGTACATCCTCGGAAGGCGTGACCGGCAAAGACGAGTTCAATACCCTGGTTCACGACATTGCTATGCAAATCGTCGCCGCGCATCCGCAGTACCTGAGAAGAGAAGACGTCCCCGGGGACGTCCTCGAAAAGGAGCGTGAGATCCAGCGTGATCGCGCCCGCGGTGAAGGCAAGCCGGAGAAAATGCTCGAGAGGATCGCCGAAGGACGAATGGCCAAGTTCTACGAAGAGGTCTGCCTTCTGGAGCAGCCTTTTATTCGCGAGAACACCATCACGGTGGGTGAACTGATCAAGACCGCGGGCGCGAAACTCGGCGCTACGGTAAACGTCGTTCGGTTTATTCGTTACAAGGTGGGCGATGCCGGAGATGTGGCCGGCGTGGTCGAAAGCCCGCTTCCGGTTACTGCCTGATCACGTTTTTAAATCGATAGCGACAAGCATCAAGTCGCAACATACAGGGGACCTGCATGCCACAGTACCAGCGGATTCTGTTGAAGATCAGCGGCGAGGCGCTTGCGGGTCCACTTTCTTTTGGCATTGATCCTGATCGTGTGAAACTGCTCGCCAATGAAGTGGCAGAGGTTGCGCGCAAGGGGGTTCAAGTAGGGCTGGTACTGGGAGGCGGCAACATCTTCCGGGGTGTCGCCGCCGCAGCCTACCACATGGATCGCGTGACGGGCGATCACATGGGCATGCTGGCCACGGTCATCAATGGGCTGGCGTTCCAGGATGCGTTGGAGCGGGTCGGCATCCCCACCCGCGTGATGACTGCCATTCAAATGCACCAAGTCGCCGAGCCATATATCCGGCGCCGCGCTATCCGCCATCTCGAAAAGGGCCGCGCCGTTATCTTTGCCGCAGGCACATCCAATCCATACTTCTCAACCGACACTGCAGCCACCCTGCGCGGATTAGAGATCCACGCGCAGATCATCGCCAAAGCCACCAGCGTCGACGGAGTGTACGATAAAGACCCGAAAAAGTATGTCGACGCGATCAAATACCCCTCGGTCAGCTACACCGAAGTACTTTCGAAGGCACTCGGCGTTATGGATGCCTCCGCCGTCGCTATGTGCCGTGACAACAACATGCCGATTATGGTTTTCGATTTGAAGGTCGCCGGAAATATAATGCGTATGGCAATGGGTGAACCGATCGGAACCGTGATCCGCTAACGTCGGAATCAACTGAAACCACCGGAGAGCCCAAAACAGCAGAGCTATGAAACCAGAACATCAAGCCGCCCCGAACAGCACGTTCAAGAACATCAAGGAAGTGGAAGCGAATGCTCGAACCCGCATGGAAAAGGTGCTCGTCGACCTGCAAAACGAGATGGCTCACATTCGTACCGGTCGCGCTTCCATCAGTCTGCTCGATAGTGTTCGAGTCGACTACTACGGATCTCCCGTTCCTCTGAACCAGGTCGCTCAACTTCACGTCCCCGAGCCCGCCATGATCACGGTTCAACCCTGGGACACGTCTCAGATGGGCGCCATTGAAAAGGCGATCCGCAGCGCCGATCTGGGCCTGAATCCGTCAAATGACGGCAAACTCATTCGCGTACCGATTCCGCCGCTGACTCAGGAGCGCCGCCGCGAACTGGCCAAGAAACTGAGCCATATTGCCGAGGAGCGCCGAGTCGGGCTCCGCAATATACGCCGCGATGCCAACGAGCATCTGAAGAAGATGCTGAAGGACAAGCTCATAAGCGAAGACGAGGAACGGCAGGCTCTCGACGCAATTCAGAAGCTTACCGACGGCCAAATCGGAAAAATCGATACCGCGGCCAAAGCTAAGGAAAAAGAGATTCTAGAATTTAAATAAACAAAAAGCCTGCGCTCATTTAGATACTTCTGTTATTGAAATCCGGAACGCGAGCCCGCAATTAAGTGCTTCTTTGTCAGCGGCCCGATTCAAATCACGCGCAGTAAATAGAGGACGATAAGGATCACCAGAATCAGTCCTAAGCCGCCTGACGGATAGTATCCCCATCCGCGCGAGTAAGGCCACGCCGGTATCGCGCCAATCAGGAGGATCACGATGATCAGCAGAAGTATCAGTCCCATGCCCGTCTGACTACTTCTACAAAGAAATTACAACAGGCTTTCAGCGGAACTGAGTACTTGGTAGGCCGTTAGGACCCGGCGGACAGAGATTCGACCTCTCCCATGCCCAGCATCTCCAGCCGGAACCGGACCTGATTCATTGCTTCCCTCCAGCTATCGAAGCCAAGTGAGCACTGAAACCTGCCGAATCCTTCGAGCAGCCAATCCGCGTGATCGCCTGAACCGATCCGCCGGAGTCGGAAATAGTCTGTGCGCGGCCGCCGCCTTTCAGCACTTACGCGGCGCTTTGGTGCATTCGATCTCTTCTTTGAAAAGAACCAGCAAACGCCGGCACAAACGACCATGGCGGTGCTCAACAGCACTGCGGGCCCGATGGCTATAGAACTGCCTTGGACAATGTGGCGCAAGAGAGACTTGCCTCCCACTCTAAATAAAGTCTGTTGTATTAGAGTACGACTTCGGGAAGCTTTCGTACAGTACTTTTTGCCAAAAAGGCTAGCTAATAGGCGGCTGTCGCTCTCAAAGCCGGCGCTATCTTCTGAACCGGATACCGTCCCGCGCCTCCAAGCGCGATCAGGACATCATGCAGCACCCTGTCCGGGCTCTGGGCCGCATCGATCCGGTGATAATCCTGCCGCCGGTAGTACCCTCGGAGCTGACGGGCATTCCGGTTATAAAGATTCAACCGTGCACGGATCGCTCGCGGGTGATCGTCTGCCCGTGGGATTAGGGCCGAACCGTCGAGGGCGCATCGGAGCGCGTCCCTCCCCGCTCCCAGGCTAAAAATCTTCCCGCACTCGACGCATTGCCGCCTACGGCTCAGGCGAGTCACAATCTCCTTGGCCGAAACTGCAAAATCCAAGACAGTCGGTTGCGGCATTCCCAGCCGCTCCAGGAAATCACGTAGGAAACGCGCTTGTGATACCGTTCGCGGATATCCGTCCAGAATGCAACCTACTTCGCAGTCGCGTTGCTCTAGCCGCGGGGCAACCACTTGGTTCATCAAATCGTCACTGACGAGCCCTCCCGAGGTCATCACCGCGTGAACTGTGCGGCCCAATTCTGACCCGGATTGGCATTCGTGGCGCAGGATTTCACCCGTCGAGATCGCCGGGATCTGAAGAACCTGCGATAGTTTCGCACTCTGCGTTCCTTTCCCGGACCCGGGGGGTCCGAGAAAAACGAGCACCCGCTGATCGACTAGCATGCCACCCCTAGTTTTAAGCATCAGGGACGCTATTTCAACTAGCCCGTCCAGATCGGACTACTTGTCCGATGCGTATCGGTCTAGTACGCTCCCTGTTTCCAAAATTCCGACGATCTTAAATGCACTACAATGCAGCAAATAGGAGAATCGCTATGCCCACCTATGTTGCACTGCTCAAGTGGAGTCCTCAGGGGCTTCAGAACATTAAACAGAGTCCTTCCCGGCTCGATGCCGCACGAAAGGGATTCGAGAGCGCCGGTGTTCGCATGAAGGAGTTCTATATGGTCACCGGTCGGTACGACATGGTCGCGATCGTGGAAGCCCCCGATGATGTCGCTTTAGCGAAGGCGATCCTCGGCGCGACTTCGCAGGGAAACATCACGTCGGAGACCTGCCGAGCCTTCACCGAGGAAGAGTATCGAAAGATCATTGGTGGACTGAGCTGAGCCCGTCATTCGGGCTTCGCTGGAACGCTGAGTGGGAAAGCCTGGAGCGAGGGCTTGTCTTGAATTGTGTAGTCTGAGGGCACTTGAAAAAGGGCAGGATCAGGCTCGTCGCGCAGAACATTCGTAAGGCGGTACGTTGTTTCGCCCATCCGCGGGTCGGAGGTCTTGCTCATAACGAGCACTTTCAAATCGGGTGACATCCAGGTTTCGGTTGTAATTACCAGCGGCTGATCATTGCCCACTTGACCCGCAGGAATTGTGCGCGTGATTCTTGTGCCCTGAGCGGGGACGCCTTCTATGGTCTGCGTGCCCAGATCGGTTTTGACGGCATCGTTAGCTCCGTTGACGGCCTTGGCTGGTCCGCCACCTCCGAAAGCAATCATGATTGGACCGTCCTCACTTGATACAGTCATGCCTCCTTCAGGTGCACTGAGCTGCTGACGAACCTCACGAGCCCCGGTGGCCGGGTTCATAACGTCGGTTACATGCTTAACCGGCAGCTTGGAAGCCGTCTTGTTGGCCGGATTCAGGGTCCAATGGACCCCGGCCACGGGATCGTCAATCATGATTAAGTGCGGAGCATTGGCTGGGCCCGGAAGCGATTCTTCGCGCCTGATGCGGCCTTGCGGATCGCGCGCCACTTGGCTGGTAATCGTTTGATGAATGCGATTGCCATCCGCAAGCGTCTGAATATGTTCGGTGATGGCTTCCGCGGTATACGGTGCGCCCGCCACCGTTGGCATCGGCCCGGCAATCGCCGTGGTGATGCCTATTTGCCCGAATTCATTAGGGCCGTCGGTAACAACTTTTTGTGCACGCAAAGTTACGGCCGAAACTAGAAGAATAAAAACAAGCGCTAACTTGACGTTCATACTTACTCCTTAAACGAATTGGTTTTTTGAGTCGGAAGAAAACGAACCGCGCGCGCCATGCCGTCCTGGCCGATCAGAAACTCTGCGTGGACCCGCTTAGACTTCGGACGCAGCGATGGTGGCACGCCGAACTGAGCCAGATCCGCAGCCGGCAGATCCAGGCGAATCACAACGCCCTCTTCGAGTGGCACGCCGCTTTCGCCGTAAGGCAGCGCGATGAAGTGCGCTTCGGCAGTGTTTGGGACTGCCGTCGGACGGAGCAGCTTCGCGGCGATAAAAACAAAGACCAGGGTTGCAGCAATAGATGTCAAAATCGCAACGCGCCGGCGTCGTCGCCGTTCATGATGCGCGCGAAAGGCACCCAATACCAGCGCGGCCGTGCCAGGTGAGGCGCTGAGCCGCGTCCGGCGCAATCTCCTCAGAGCTTCGTCCAGGCGATCTTCACCAGAAGTCGGGTTCATAACGCACAACCGGCTCCTCTGCCGGAGACTTGCCGCGGACGCAGTTTTCGGGCCAGAATCGCTCGCGCGCGATGTAGCCGCGAGCGGACGGTCCCCACGGCGCAGCCAAGCTGGCGCGCAGCGGCTTGATAATCGATCTCTCGAATGTCGCAGAGCACAACCACTTCGCGATAGCTGACGGGAAGCGACAGGATGGCGCGTTGCAACGCGCGCAATTCCTGATCGTGGCTGAACAGATCCAACGGCGTCTCGGCACAATGGAGCGTGTTTCCTTCAATATCGCGCGAGCTCATATCTGCCAGATGCCGCCGGACCAAATTGCGAGCCATACCGATGAGGTACGCTTCGAGACTGCCGCGCTCGGGCTGAAACGCTCTCGGGTGCGACAGCAGCGAGATGAAAACGTCCTGCACGACTTCCTCCGCGATTTCCGTTCGTCCGCATGTATGCGCCGCAAAACGAAACACGGCAGCCTGATGGCGGCGATAGAGCGCTAAAAAGGCCGCTTCGTTTCCACTCTCAGAAAGGCGCAGCAGATGCGCGTCTGTGTCGTCAGGTGAGACCGGATTTGGCACACTTGCTCGCGATTCTCATATCGTATTGCTGCCGGATCGATCGAGAGTTCCAAAATATTGCACGTATTGCTGGAAAATCTACCATCCAATCGTGCTCGCCACGGCCATTATTGTCGGAACGGTTCCCATTCCACTGTCCAGCTTCACAGAGTGCCATGCTCGTGTGCATGGCATAATGTCATTATGCCTGGAAGTGGTAGCCATAAGACTGGAATGCCTCCGGGAACTCTCCCCTTGCTCATTTTGCGTGTGCTTCAATCCGAACCGTTGCACGGATACGCGATTGCGCAACGCATCCACAATCTTTCGAGCCAAGTCCTGGCTGTAGAAGAAGGGTTGCTCTATCCGACACTGCAAAAGATGTTGTTGAAGGGCTGGGTAACAGCGAAGTGGGGCGTATCGGAAACCAACCGTAAGGTTCGCTTTTATCAATTGACCAAGAAAGGCCGCGAGGAACTCGAGACCGAACTGTCGGACTACGGCCGTTTCACTCAGGCGATTCAGGCTGTATTGCGTACCGCGTGAAGGAGGTCATCCGTGAACCAGTTTTTCCGCCGCTTGCGCTATCTGTTAAACCATCGGCGCTTTGATCGCGAACTTGAGAGCGATATGCAATTCCATCGCGAGATGGCAACCCAAGCGGGCCGCGCCAACTTCGGCAACATGCTGCGACTCCGGGAGGAAGCACGAGAAGCATGGGGATGGACGTGGATGGACCGCCTCTGGCAGGATTTACGCTACGGCGTTCGCGTCATGGCGCGATCTTCGGGCTTCACCTTAACGGCTGTGCTGGTGCTGGCGATCGGGATCGGGGTTAATGTGGCGGCATTCAGCCTGTTCAATATGGTGGCCCTAAAGCTGCTGCCCGTGCCCGATGCAAACTCCCTGGTGAGGCTTGAACGGCGATCTCCCAACGCGTACACAAGCGAAATGGCATATCCATCGTTTCTCTTTTACCAGGAACATGCCAAGACGCTGTCGGCCGCAATTGCGGTGCTGGGAATTCCGCCCACGCAGATCAATGACGACATAGAACGGACGAGCACTTCGTTCGTCACGCCAAACTACTTCACTGAGCTGGCCACTCGCGCGGCGTATGGGCGCTTGCTCAACCCAGCCTTTGACGGAAACGTCACCGCGGTCCCCGTCGCGGTGATCAGTTATGGGCTTTGGCAGCGCCGTTTTGCCGGAGACCCGGCGGTAGTTGGCCGGACGATTCGCCTCAATAAGAAGCCGGTCACGATTGTGGGCGTGACGCCGTACGCGCTCGCCACATTGGGAGGGCAGTATCCGGAAATTTGGCTGCCAATTGCAGAACAGCCGTATTTTGTCGATGGCAGCAAAGTCCTGAACGACTTTAACGATTCAAGTGTGCATATGTGGGGTCGGCTGGCCTCAGGTGTAACCGCCAAGGCGGCCGAGCAGGAACTGCGAAAGCTGACGAACGAACTGCGGCGGCAGCACCCAACGGCGGTTTGGGACAACGAGTTTATTCAGAGTTCCCCAGGCGGACACATGCAAGTAATGCAGCCCGAGATGTATCAGGTGGCGGCCATGGTGGGCCTGCTGACGCTGTTAATTCTAGCCGTCGCCTGCGGCAATCTGGGAGCATTGCTGTTAGCGCGAGCAGTGCAACGCGAACGTGAGATCGGAATTCGGCTCGCTATCGGGGCAAACGGCGCGCG
>JAFATG010000008.1 GCA_019244055.1 Acidobacteriaceae bacterium
CAAACGGATAGTCGAGCGGTACCGAGGCCGCATTTGGGTTGAATCGGAATTGGGACGTGGGGCTAACTTCTTCTTTAGCATTCCCGACTTACAGAGCAGCTGCTAGCACACCCGCAAACGGTCAATTTCGGGCTCTCATCTTACGGAACAGCTGCAACTTTGGGGCAACACTTTTGGATTTTATAGACCCGCATGCGCGTATCCCGCTCTGTGAGTCACAAAATTGAGGTCGGCTTGTAACCAAACTGATCCTGCTGAGTATTGCAACTGAGAAGCGGTGCGAAGAATTTGCTAACTGCGTGCCTGTGCATCCGTTCTATGGCAGAGGGATTATTTGTGCTCACCGTCAATCCCACCGCAGACGTCACGTACGGATATTCCACATCTCAGGATGCACATGGCGCCACAATCTACAGCACGTGGATCTTCGTCAAGAAGGACGGCAGCACGGAAGAAGACGTCAAGGACAAACTTCTCCGAGTACAAACGAAGCTCAGCCAGCTTACGATCTCGCCGTCCTCGTGAGAGTTCGTGCCACCTGCTGCTGCAATCCGAATGACGGCGTTGGCTGTTCTCAGAGGAAATGACCTTTGCGGCAGACGGCTAACCACTAGTCTGGATTTGGTTCAACTAGGTCGGACAGTTGGTGCTTCGCTCATTGTGCCGCGTCGAACATACGTACGGTCCAAAATCGGCCTGCAAAAACGGGTAATGTTAGGCAAGTGCGATCGCTCCTCATGCGCTAACTATGAACCAACTTCAGAGATGTCTCAGCGAACCACAAACGGGCTTCTGGCTCGACTTATACTGCATGGGTACCACGACCCGAGCATGCTGTTTACCAAATGTAGATCACAGTGTCGAGAGCTCGATGATCGCTAAATGTCGAAGACGCGCTTGCGCTAAAAAGTGCGCTGTGACATCATCCGGACCGCGCGATCGCTGATTCCAAACTACCATCGCCCTTTCTCTAATCCTTTCCCTTCGCGACTAAATTTTGCTCTGATTCGCTCACCTACAACTTTGACGTTTGCCGGAGGAAACGCGGAGTGTCGGCATTGGGCGAATCCACGCGTCGGCCCGCCTGAACAATGACGCATTCGTACTCGTTTGCTGAATACGAGTTTGTGACGCCACGTCCAATAGCGTTGTCAGCACTCCACAGAAAAAGGGCGGACTCGCAAGATAGAATAGCAGTCTCGAAGGAGCTGGAGTGGCCGACGACAAGAGAAGGTGTTTCGTGGTGATGGGGTTCGGAAAGAAGACTGATTACCAGACGGGCCGCGTCCTGGACCTAGACAAGTCTTATAAAAACATCATCAAGCCTGCCGCCGAGGCCGCAGGTCTCGACTGCAAACGTGCTGACGAGATAATTCACTCCGGCCTAATAGACGTTCCGATGTACGACCAGCTTCTCTCGGCCGATGTGGTGGTGGCGGACATCTCGACTTCGAATGCAAATGCGTTTTACGAGCTTGGCGTCCGGCATGCGTTACGCCCGCATCGCACGATCACCATAGCCGAAGACAAGATGACGTTTCCGTTCGATGTCAACCACATCGCCGTAAGCAGGTATCAACACCTCGGTGAAGGCATCGATTACGAAGAGGTCGAGCGCATGAGAAGCACGTTGACGAAGGCCATCACAGCCATCCTTGACAAGCCGGATAGTCCGATCTATACGCTGTTCTCCGACCTTGAGCCGCCGGCCCGGAGGAAAATCGCACAGGCTCTCGCTCAATCAGCTCCGAGTGCAACGGCCGGCGCGGCTAGCGCAACCAATCAGACACTTAGTGTGCTGATGGACCAAGCGGGCTCCGCGATTGACGCCGGCGAGTTTGAGAGGGCAACAACACTGCTCTCAGCAGTTCAAACTATGGCGCCTAGGGACTCCTATGTGGCCCAGCGATTAGCACTCGCGATGTACAAGTCTGAGAAGCCCGACGCTCTCACAGCCCTTCGTGCTGCGCAAAAGATTCTTTCCGAACTTGATCCGGCTGCCTCAACCGACACGGAAACACTAGGCCTCTGGGCGGCCATACACAAGCGACTCTACGAACTGACCAAAGACGCTAGCGATCTTGACACCGCAATCGCGAGCCTCGAGAAGGGCTTCTACTTAAAGAAAGATGAATATAACGGAATAAACCTCGCATTCTTGTACGATTTGAGAGCCTCGATCACGTCAGGCGAGGAGGCCGAAGCTGATAGGACGCTGGCGAGGCGCATCCGTCGGCGCACGCTGGATATCTGCAACGCATTGCTATCGCAGAGTGATTCCATGCCTCCGAAACAACGCTACTGGATACTCGCCACAATGGCGCAAGGGTACGTGGGGCTCGCAGACGAGAAAGATGCTGAACGCGCCTTAGCCGCGGCAAACGCCCTTAACCCGGCGGACTGGATGATTAGGAGCACGAACGAGCAAATTGAAAAGTTGAGACGACTGCTCCAACAGAACGCGGAGCGCCGCTGAGAGACTCCGGATCTAAAGATCGGCGACCACGAGGGTCAAATCATCGTTTATGGGTCGACCGACCGCAAAATTGCGGACGCTTTCGAGAATATGTTCCGTTAGGACAGCTCCCTCGATTGGATGCTTGCTAACTTCTTCGATCAAGCGATCTAGCCCGTACGCACCCGATTCCGACTCTGCCTCGATAATGGCGTCAGTGAATAGCACCATGCGATCCGACCCGCGCTTAACCTGGATCGCAGGTTGCTCCCACGAACATTTGAGTGCGGGTGAAATGATCGGGCCAGTAGCTCCCAGAAGAGCTGCACCAGTCTTGACGTTCGACAGAATACCAGGTGGGTGTCCTGCGTTGACGAAATCCAGGCACCCATTTCGGACGCGAGAACAAATGAGCGTGATGAAATGCTGGTGGCCAAACGAACGGACGCCGTTTGCAATTCGTTCCGCTACACAAACCGGTTCATAAAAATC
>JAFATG010000030.1 GCA_019244055.1 Acidobacteriaceae bacterium
ATTCGCTGCTCACGAACTGCCCGTTCCACATCTTTGCGGAAATCGTCCAGCAGCATCTGCGAGTTGTACTGCACGTATGCGAGGACTTCGCGAACCGTATCGCCCTGCACGACGGTGTCCAGCACGACATCGCCATTTTGATCCAGACTCACATGGACAGCATTCGTATCGCCGAACAAGTTGTGCAGGTCGCCGAGGATCTCCTGATACGCGCCCAGCAGGAACGCGCCCAGAATGTAGGAATCGCCAGTGAATGGATGGAGCGGCAACGTCTTTTTTACGTCGCGGCGATCGATAAACTGATCCACTTTCCCGTCGGAATCGCAAGATATATCGCCGAGTACTGCGTAGCGGGTCGGCGCTTCATCCAAGCGGTGAATCGGCATGATCGGAAAAAGCTGCTTGACCGCCCAGCTATCCGGCATGCTCTGGAATAGCGAGAAATTGCAGAAATACGTATCGGAGAGCATGCCGTTGAGGCCTTCCAGCTCCTCTGGAAAATACTCCAGCTCGCTCGCCAGCTTCAGTGTCTTGCGGCAGATCGCCCAATAAAAGTTTTCGGCCAGGCTTCTTTGCTCTAGGGTCAGATATCCCAGGCTGAACAGGTTGAGCGCCGAGTCGAGAGCCTGCTGCGCATCGTGATGGCCTTCGAGCAGATTCCGCTTGTTGAGCGACCGGTATGTTTCCACCAGATCGATTAAAGGCTGCTCGGAATCGTCAGGAACCGAGGCTGGGAGATCTTCTTCGCCGAAACCGCTGACCCCGAGCACGTTGAACACCAGCATGCTGTGATAGGCCGCAACCGCGCGTCCGCTTTCGGTCACGATCGTCGGATGCGGCACTTCGGCCTCGTCGCAGATGTTCTGGACGTGATAGACCACGTCGCGCGCATACTCCTCGAGCGTGTAGTTCACGCTTGACTCGAAGTCGGTTTGCGAGCCGTCGTAGTCGATCCCAAGGCCTCCGCCGACATCCAAATAGGTCAGGCCCGTCCCAAGCCGCTTCAGATCGACGTATATGCGAGCCGCTTCTATCACCGCCGCCTTGATTTGGCGGATGTTCGTGATTTGACTGCCGAGATGGAAATGAAGCAAGTTGAGGCTCTGCTCCATTTCGCGCTCTTTCAGGAATTCAACGGCCTTGAGTGCCTCGCTGGCGGTGAGGCCGAACTTGGAACGGTAGCCTCCGGAGGACTTCCATCGGCCAGAGCCGCGGCTGGCAAGCTTCACGCGTAGACCGATGGTCGGCTTGACCCCCACTTCCTGCGCGTGCTTCGCGATCAGCTCGAGTTCGGTAAACTTTTCCACCACCGGTGTAATGTTCCGCCCGATTTTCTTTGCGAGCATCACCATTTCGATGTACTCGTCATCCTTAAAGCCGTTGCAGATAATCGGGGTGTCGTTATCTGCGATCGCGAGAACGGCTAACAGCTCGGGTTTGGAACCCGCCTCCAGGCCGAAATGATAGGAGCGCCCGAACTCAAAGACCTCTTCCACCACTTGGCGTTGCTGGTTGACTTTAATCGGATAAACGCAGCAATAGCCGCCCTGGTATCCGTGTTCGCGAATCGAGTTGTCAAACGCCTGGTGCATTTCTCCCAGGCGGTGTTTGATTATATCCGCGAAGCGAATGAGGATCGGCAACGAAATCCCGCGCCACTGCAGCGTATCGACCAGTTGCTTCAAATCGATGCTGCGATTCGCTTCCTTCGTGGGATGCACGAAAACGTGGCCATTCTCGCCAACAGAGAAATAGCCCTTTCCCCAACTAGCGACGTCGTAGAGTTCAGCGGCGTCAGTCGTGGTCCAGCGATCGGCGGGCTCTCGCACGGGGGCGGCGACAGCGGCAACTTTGGTGTTCAGGGGAACTAGCTCCTTAGATGTAGGCTACGGCTAAGAACGCGCCGAGCAGCACGTTCGACATCAATTAAATCACGGGAACATACATTCCGAAAGTGGGGAGGAAAGCCGAGGCCTCGACCCACTCGGAGATCTCTATCCGGGATGCCGGATCACGAAAACGCCGCTCGTCTTATCCTTCTCGAACTCGGAAAGCCGGACGGCGCTTCGGCGGAGCATGTCTTCCACGACTCGGAACGGGAAGTCGCAGTGTTCGATATGAATGAGCTTAGGAGGCCAACCGAAACGTTGACTCATCTCGACAAAGTCGTTGTCGCTGGTAACGATGGCATAGCCGTTTGCTGTTGCCCAGTTCCAGATCGCTTGGTCGTGCGCTTGTCGCAATCCAACGTCTCCGACATGGGCCAGCTCCGAAAAGAGCGAAAGTAGTTTCGGAACCAGGCGCGGTGAAAGATCTTCGTCTAGGAGCAGCTTCACCCGAGCTTCGCGTTACGACCGACCTCCGCAGCATACTGATACACCGCCGGGAAATCCGCCTTCTCCAAGTCCGGATATTCATCGAGGATCTCGTCTTCAGTCATGCCCGAGCCAAGCCATCCGAGCACGTCCCAAACTGCGATGCGAAGACCGCGAATGCATGGCTTCCCACCTCGTTTCCCGGGTTCGATTGTGATCCTCGTGCTTACTGCCGACATGATCGCCTCGGATTCCAGTATGGCACTCTAATGGCGGTTCCGGGGTGTGTCGGACTGCCGGTAGTCCCCTATCCCTGCGATCTCTGATCTGTCTAGGCGTTTCACTTAGTACGGCAACGCCAACTCGGCACCAAGGTTAGAACAGATTTTTTAAAGCGGTTTCCCACTCAAGTCGATAGAAACTCAGAGCCGTACGCTTGCATGGCGACAGAAGCGACACCATTTCAGGAACCGTTTCCGAACCAGGACCGCAACTCGTCGCTGCCGCGTGAAGCTGGCGACGGAAGCCCCCGCGGAAAAATCTTGGTTGTAGATGTAAGCGGCGCAAATCGCCGCAATATCCGATCAAGTCTCAGCGATCTCAACTATGACGTCATTGAGTTACCCAACACCTCTGAGGCATTCGCGGCCACTTCGCTTCAACACGTGGATCTTGTCGTAGTCGATTTGCTGGCTCCGGAGATCGGCGGAATTGAGCTGTGCCGCATGCTGAAGAAGGCGGAGGCAACACAGTTGGTTCCCGTGTTCGTACTGTCCTCCTCCGACGATCTGGAGGCGGAAATTCGGGCCTTCGAGGCAGGAGCGGACGAGTTCCTGATCGGGCCCCTGCGCGGGAGAGCGCTACGCGCTCGGGTGCAGTCGAGCCTGTCTCATAAGAAGATGATCGACTCGCTCGATCAATCCGAAATTGTGCTGTTTTCTCTGGCGCAATCCGTGGAGGAGAGAGATCCCGAATTAGGGCAGCATTGTGAACGGCTGGCCTTCATGAGCGCTGGTATGGGAGTTGCCTTGGGACTTTCCCCGCACGAGATACTTGCGCTACAGCGGGGCGGTTATTTGCACGACGTCGGGAAGGTCGCTATACCAGATGCCGTACTGTTTAAGCCCGGACCTCTCACTCAGGAAGAGTGGGAAATCATGAGAACGCATGCGGAACGGGGTGAGCGGATCTGCGGCAAATTGCGTTCACTTGCTCCCGTGTTGCCGATCATTCGCAATCATCACGAACGTTGGGACGGCTCCGGTTATCCAGACGGCTTAAAAGGCGAGCAGATTCCGCTCCTTGCGCGCATTCTGCAAATCGCTGACATCTACGATGCCCTGACGACAGCCCGCCCATACAAACGGGCGTTATCGCCGGAAGACGCCCTCGCCACGATGCGAGCGGAAGTGAACCGGGGTTGGCGCGATCCGCGGCTTGTTGAAGTATTCGCGGGTCTGTTGCCGTTTTTCCGGACTCCTTCGCCAGCGGATTCGTCGCGGTTCTCTCTGCAGTCTCTGGCGGCTTCGCTCGAACACTTCCGCAAGGAGCCTGTCCAGTTTCCCCCACATCCAGCGCAATCCGAAGCCCCGAAGCAGTTCCAGTTGGTAAGCGGACTCTAGCCAAAGTTCGGACTCCTCAGCGGCACGCGGTATTCTCCGGATGTTTGCCGATGCCGCAATTTGCCCCGACTGCCCTCAAGGTTTTAAATGAGCAGATCATCCAGTGTTCACGGTGCCCGCGCTTGGTCGCGCATCGCGAAGAAATCGGTCGCTTGCAGCGCCGGGCCTATAAAGGGCAGGAGTATTGGAGCCGTCCCGTTGCCGGTTTCGGAGATCCCGCCGCCCGACTACTCATCATTGGGCTCGCGCCAGGAGCCCACGGCGCCAATCGAACCGGCAGGATGTTCACGGGAGACCCGTCCGGCGAGTTTCTTTACCGTGCTCTGTGGGAAGCTGGATTCGCGAATCAGCCGGCGAGCGTTTCACGCGACGACGGGCTCAAACTGAGGGACGCCTACATCACAGCGCCCGTTCGCTGTGTTCCTCCGGACAACAAACCATTGCGAGAAGAGATCCTCGCTTGCCGTCCGTTCCTTGTCGAGGAACTCGCTCTGCTGAAGCGCGTGCGTCTCGTCGTCGTCCTCGGCGGGATCGGCCTTGATGCGTACCTCTCGGTGCTGCAGGATGCCGGAAAGATTCGATCGCGCTCTGCCTTTCAATTTGCGCACGGCGCAATTTTCCAGACGCACGAGGGGAGCCCGGCCGTGCTGGCCTCCTATCATCCGAGCCAGCAGAATACCTCCACGGGCCGCCTGACTGCGGCCATGCTGAAGGAGATCTTTATCCGGGCTCGGGCATTTCTCAATGCCGCTGAGGCATCCTCTATTTCTTCGAGATAGCTTGCTGCCTGAGGTGACCCCTCATACTGAAAACAGGCATGTTGCAGGATCAATCCATCAGCTCGCCGCGTTATGCATCGCTCCCGGAAGTCCACGAGAGCGTTGCGACCGCCCATGCCGGGTTCTGGAAGCGGATGCTGGCGTTTGCCGGTCCTGCGTATCTGGTGAGTGTTGGCTACATGGATCCAGGGAACTGGGCGACAGACCTGGAAGCCGGCGCCCGGTTCGGATATCACCTGTTATGGGTCTTGGTTCTGTCCAATCTCATGGCGCTACTGCTACAGACGTTGAGCTCACGCCTGGGAGTGGTATCGGGGCGCGACTTGGCGCAGGCTTGCCGAGATGAATATCCACGCCCGGTTTCGTACGTGTTGTGGATCCTATCAGAAGTTGCCATCGCAGCCTGCGACTTGGCGGAGGTACTGGGCGCCGCCATCGGCCTCAATCTTCTGTTCCATTTACCGCTTCTGATCGGAGTGATTCTTACGGCCGCCGATACGCTGCTGGTGCTCTGGTTCACGCGCATGGGAATTCGCGTCATTGAAGCGTTCGTGCTTGTGCTCATCGCGACCATTGCGGGCTGCTTCGCGTTCGAAATCTTCCTGGCGAAGCCGGACGCGGCCTCCGTTGTGACGGGCCTGCTGCCCCGTCTGAATTCGCACAGTCTCTATATCGCGGTGGCTATTTTCGGCGCCACGGTCATGCCGCACAACTTGTATCTTCATTCGGCTCTCGTCCAGACCCGCAGGATCGGCGAGACCCGCGAGGAAAAGCGAAGCGCGTGCCGGTTTAATCTGCTCGATTCAACTTTGGCGCTGAACGGCGCTCTCTTCGTGAATGCCGCGATTTTGATCATGTCGGCCGCGGTCTTCTTTTCACGCCACATCGTTGTTACCGAAATCCAGCAAGCGCATCAGCTCTTATCGCCCTTGCTCGGAACAGCCGCGGCGAGTGCTTTGTTTGGCGCCGCCCTGCTGTGCTCGGGTCAATCCTCCACCTTGACGGGAACCATGGCCGGACAAATCGTCATGGAGGGGTTTCTGCGGTTCCGCATGCAACCGTGGCTGCGGCGGGCGGTCACGCGCTGTGTCGCCATCACCCCCGCTATCCTGACGATCTATTTCGCCGGTAACGCCGCTACCTATCAACTGATCATTTTGAGCCAGATAATCCTGAATCTGCAGCTTCCGTTCGCGGTTATTCCGCTGGTCCATTTCTCGAGCGACAAGAAACGGATGGGGGAATTTGCCACCAGCCTTTGGTTGCAAATTGCTTCGTGGGCCACGGCGGTATTCATTTTGGGCCTCGATGTCTGGTTAATAGCCCAACAGATTCACGATCGGGTGAACGGCAACGGCACGTACCGGAACCTCATTGTCGGCGTGTTTACTCTCGCAGGGCTCGCCTTCGCCGCACTGCTCGTTCTGATTACCTGCTGGCCTTGGTTCCGCAAGTGGCCTGTCCGGGCCGAGCCGGTGGCGGTACGTGAACCGGCGGATGCGCCTGTGGTGTGGGGTCCCCGTTCGTATTCGAGCATCCTAATTCCCCTGGACCACACGGCAGCGGATCATGAAGCGCTAAGCAACGCGCTGGCATTGGCTCGGACGCACAACGCCCGCATCATCCTGTTGCATGTGGAAGAAGGCGTAACCAGCCGCATGTTCGGGTCACTCTCCTCAACGGCGGAAATCACGGAAGGACAGGATTACCTGGCAGGCATCGCGCGCTCGCTTCGTGAACAGGGACTCACGGTAGAAACCATGGTGCGGCACGGCAGCCCTGTTCGGGAAATCGAAGCCGCTGTCCGCGATGCGCAGCCGGATCTGTTGGTGATGGCCTCTCACGGACACAGGGGCATAAAGGATCTGATCTTTGGCACGACCATTAACTCGGTCCGGCACGGCGTGAAGACTTCGATGCTGATCGTTCGCAAGCCGTAAAACGACAATGACTCGGACATGACTGATCTGAGCAAGGGAAGAATTCTGGTTACTGGCGGGGCTGGGTTCATCGGAAGCGCCGTTATCTGGGAATTGAATCGCCGAGGTGTGACGAACATTCTCGTTACAGACATCCTAGGTCAAAGCGAGAAATGGAAGAACTTAGTGCCTCTGAAATTCGTGGACTATCTGGAAGCAGATGACTTCTTGTTGAGCCTGAAAAATTCCGCGAACGGGTTCAGTGATTTGAGCGCCATTTTCCATCTCGGGGCATGTTCGTCCACCACCGAAACGGATGCTTCGTATCTCATCGGAAACAATTACGAATACACGAAAACTCTGGCTGAGTTTGCAGTCAGCGGGAAACGGCGGTTTGTGTACGCGTCGTCAGCCGCTACATATGGAAGCATTGCCGCCGGGTTACCGGAGACTGTCGAATTGTCCGATTTGCGGCCTCTGAACATGTACGGTTACTCGAAGCACATGTTCGATCTATACGCGAGACAAAAGGGGATTTTGCCGCATATTACAGGCATAAAATACTTCAACGTCTTCGGCCCGAACGAGTACCACAAAGGGGATATGCGAAGTGTTGTTCACAAGGCCTTTCACCAGATCCGCGAGACGGGGGCCGTCCAGCTCTTTAAGAGTTACCGCCCGGAATTTCGGGATGGCGAACAGCGGCGCGATTTTCTCTACGTTAAGGACGCGGTGGCCGCGACCGTCTTCCTCGCCGAGCACGTGGATGGTGGCGGCCTCTTCAACCTCGGTTCTGGCGAGCCAAATACTTGGTTAACGCTCGTCAGAGCTATATACGACGCTTTGGGAAAAGAACCACGAATCGAGTTCATCGAAATGCCTCCGGTTATTCGCGACAAGTATCAGTACTTTACTTGTGCGCACATTGACAAGCTCCGGGCGGCGGGATTCAAGCAGCCGCTGGCACCGCTGCACGATGCCGTTTACGACTACGTGGCACGCTACCTGGTCCCAGGGCGCAATCTAGGAGACGAGCCGAAATAATTGCCGATCGAGTCTGTTCCCCACCATCCTTATACTTGAAACATGTTCTTCCGCCGCGAGCGGCCGAAAATTCCGACGTTCGCCGAGCGCGTCGACCTCTTGAAACAGGCCGGATTCGCCGCTGCTAACCTGCCTGATGGCCGAGTGAAAGTGACCAAGCACGGCGTCGGAGCGATTATTGGCGACGAAGGGAAAAATCAACCGGCCATAGAGAAGGCGGGCCTGCTGATCGGCGATCAGATTGCTACCCTGCTGAACGCGGGGTACCAAATGTTCATAGAGACTCCAGGGGGAACGCGCATTCCGGCAACTGCACAGCAGCTCAAAGGGCTTCATGCCTTCGAAGCGGACGTAAAGAACGCGCTTGGCCTGGTGGATTTGTACAACACATCATTAGGAACGACTAGCCGAAAACATATGTACGATCGCGTGTACAAGCGCGACATCGGCGAACAGCCCACTCCCTGGATTCGAAAGGACAATCGCTAGTCGCCGAACTTCAGTACTTCCGCATTACAGCTAACAAACGGCCCTGAATCTGCAAACTGGCGGGATCGACATATATAGGCCGCATGTCGGAGTTCGCGGGTTGCAAACGAACGCGCCCATCTGCTTCTTTGTAGTACCGCTTCAGAGTCGCTTCCGTTCCGTCGACCAGCGCGACTACAATTTCGCCGTTCTTGATGGAATCGGTCTTCTCGACGAGTACGTAATCACCATTACAGATGTGATCTTCTATCATCGATTCCCCGCGCACCTGGAGGGCGTACGTGTCTTCATCTCCCGCAAAGTCGGAGAAGTGCAGCGGCTCAGGGTTCGAAATCGCCTCGACAGGCGCTCCGGCAGCAATTCTTCCAAGCAGCGGTATGGTTTGGTCCGGTTCACTACGCCGGGCACGCTCCTCCCGGAAGTAGCGGTCACCGATTTCGAGGGAGCGGCTATGGTTGTAGCTTCTTCGGAGGTATTGCTTCGCTTCCAAAGCTTGGATGTGCTTGTGAACTGTGGCCAGCGAAGCCAATCCTAGGCCCGACGCAATCTCCTCATAGCTCGGGCTATAACCGTTCTTCTCAATGAACGTCGAAAGAAAGTCCATGACTTCTTTTTGCCTTCGTGTGAGTGCCATATGTTACTGAGCTCCCCTGTTACAGTGTTGGCGAACAAATGCCGAAAGTCAAGCCCGACATCGATGCCGGACAAATCTTCACTCATGGTCAGAAAGCCTTAGTGCTCTTCTCGCCTTTGGACACCCAGCAGCGCAGGATTGCATCTATAGAAAGCGCAGGCAGGTAGGGGACACATACGGGTGCCTGAAAACGTTCTACTCTACGTTGAAGATGAAGACGCTGCTGTGTTTCTTCTGGAGACAGCTCTTAAGGAGGCCGAAATACCGGCGCAGTTATACCGTGTATCCGACGGCGAACAAGCGCTGGCCTTCCTGAGGAAAGCAGGGGCTTACGAAAAAGCGCCCAGGCCGGATCTTATCTTGCTTGACTTGAACTTACCGAGGAAGACCGGTTTTGAAGTCCTGTCGGAAGTTCAGCACGAGGATAACTTCCGCGACATTTCGGTGGTGGTTTTTACCTCTTCTTCGCTTCCGTCCGACCGTAAGAGATCACTCGCGCTCGGCGCGAAGCGTTACATTACAAAGCCGTCCTCTTTCGATGGCTTCATCGAAGCCGTGAAAGAGGCCTGCTCCAGTTTTTGGAACGGCAGACCACGCTAGACCCAAGGCGCTCTCGGGGCCGATAGGCGGCCCGATACGCTCAGTTCATGTTCATGCCGCACATACCGCCGCCGCAGAAATCGGCGCCGCACATGCCGCTTCCGCAACCGGCCGCTGGCTCCGCGTGACTTTTACTCTTTCCGGATTGGGCCGCAAAGGTTGAGTACTGGGTGGTGAGGTGGTCTTTTCCGCAGGAGGGGCAGCGCACGGCGTCCGCTTCGGCAGTTCGGCGCACCAGCTTCTCAAACCTGGTTCCACAGTCGTCGCACGAGTATTCAAATATCGGCATGCTTTCAAATTAGCAGTTGATGCGCCAGTGCGGCGGTTTCAGTTTACGGGAGGCCGCCTGGTTAATTCCGTTCGCTCAGCAGTCCCAGATGCCGCAGTACGCGCCGCACCTTCTTTGGCGAAACGGCCAGCCGGTGAGCGACGCGGGAGACCTTCCGGTTCTCGTTTTCCCAAACCTTGCGAATTAGCAGCTCCTCAAAATCGCCCACTACTTGCTGCAACGACTTGTCGCCCACCTCGCCTTGGGACCAAGCCCGCAGGTTGGGATCCTCTACGCCGGCATGGAGAATCTGAGCCCGCAGAATCTCGACTTCCTGCCAGAGCGCATCCCGCCGATCGTTGCCGAGATACGCTTCGGCCCGGTCGCAGCAGGCGCGTGCCGCTTCCGTGTCAGTGAAAAAGCCATTTACCAATGTGAGACCGTGGCACAGATGCGCTTGCGCCCGCAAGCGCCGGCTCTCGGTTCGCTCTCCCAGATCGACCGCCTCTTTCGCGCAATCGTGAGCGAGTTGCGCAAACCGGCTAGGATCTTCAGCTTCCCCGATCTGTTCTTCAAACCGGGCATTCGCGGCCATGGCCTGCACAATCCGCGCCCGGCACATTAGCAGGTAATCAGCCTTGGTTGCTCCCAGTTCGAACGCTTCGCCGGCGCGCTCGTCGGCCGAATCCAGATCGCCGAAATCGAGGTAGATTTGCGCGAGGTTCACATCTACATTCCCGCCGCCATGGTGATTCTGAGCTCGCTTATAGATCACATCGGCTTTCCCTAAATCCGCCTGCGCGCTTCGCAGCAGATCGTGCATACGCTCGAGTTGCCCCGCATAATCCCGCCCGTTGGATGGGCCGACGAGTCGCTGCCCTAGCCGTGAGCGCTGCCTTTGCGCATCGATGCTTCGGCGTAATTGCATTGCCAGAAACCGCTTGGCCTGAGCGATGTTGGTCAGTGATCGCGCGAGATAGCCCTCGAGCGAGGTTCGCCTCTGGAAATAATCGATCGAGGCATCGAAATGGCGCATTGCGTGATCGTAGCGGCCCTCCCGTAGCGCGATTCGTCCGTAGGCCGATTGAATGTTGCCCAGGGTGATGAAATCGTCTGTTTGGCGCAGGACCGCTTCCGCCTCCTGTAACATACGTTCGGCTTCCTTCGATTCGCCGTTCTGAAACAAGATCCAGCTCTCCAGAGTTCGCATCACCGCCGCGACGTACGGCAGATTGAGCGATAGCGCCAACCGGATCCCGGTGCGCGTGACCTCCAGGGCCTGATCGTACTCGCCGGCCTTTCGGAGGCAGCGCGCCTTCCAAAGACTGGCGATCAAAGTGATCTTCGGGTCTTCTATTTCACGCGCAAGCGCCAGCACGGTTTCCAGGTGTTGAAGGGCATCTGTGAGATCTTCCCGCCTCATTGCGACCGCCGCTTCCGCCACTCGCAAATGAACGTAATCGTGCAATGGAAGCTGCTTACGTTCGCTGTTCGCGAACTTCGCCAGCAGTTTACTAAGAAGCCCGCCGTCGTCATGCCCGACGTCGAGCCACTGGGCGAGGCACCCTAATCCCAAACCTGCGTGGCATTGGCCTGGGCTAAGGGATAAGAATTTTTCGCGATGCTCCTCTAGCATCGCAATTCCGGCGCCGATCCGCCTTTCCTGCAGCAGCGCCCGAAGTTTGTCCAATAAGTCCCTGTTCAAGCTCCCTATTCTAAGCCTCTCGACCCATTTCTAAGCCCCTTCTTCTCCTGACGGCTTACGGTTCTCAAGCTTTCAAAACGTTTAACCGGCTCCCGATAAGCATCTTGACCAAGGCAAGTCACGAATGCTCTGCAGGTGTGAACGAATGAGAACAAAACCTATAAGGCGAACCATTCCGTGCTTAACGCTCGCGGCGATTGCCGCCTGGAGCGCGCCACCCCACAAGACTAAATTGGCAGGGGATCTTACTAGCTTCGATTCACAGACAATCGTCCCGGTGATTATCCAATGGAACAGCGCGCCGGACGATCGCAAAGATGCGAAGGTAGCGAACTTGGGAGGAACCGTCAGAACCCGGTTCAAGTCAATCAACGGCGGGGCATACAATGTGAGCGCGGCCGCTCTACAATCCCTGATTGATGATCCTGACGTGGCGTATGTCACGCCCGATCGCCCGGTGAACGCCAAATTGGACAACACGGCGGCTGCTGTCAACGCGAGCGCTGCTTGGTCCGTCGGCCTGGACGGCTCGGGTATCGGAATAGCCGTGATCGACAGCGGTATTTCGCCAAATAACAACCTGGGATACGGGCCAGGGGCGCTGGCGTGGAGCTATGATTTCACGGCTTCGAAGGCGGCTCAGTCGGCTGCGGCAGCACTGGCGGGCCTTTCGACTCTTCCTCCTATCTCCTTTACTTCGAAGTTCCTCCCTTCAATGCCGGCACCTGACGCCTACGGCCATGGAGAGCATGTAGCCGGCATTCTTGCCTCGGGCGGGCAAGCGTCTGACTGCCCGACCTGTACTCGACTTCTCAAGGGAATAACGCCCGGAGCGAGCCTGATCGATCTTAAGGTTCTCGACGCGAACGGGCAGGGCTCCGATAGCAATGTCATTCTCGCGATTGAGACCGCAATGGCCCTGAAGAACGTTTACAACATCCGGATCATCAATTTGTCCGTCGGACGCCCAGTGTTTGAGAGCTACGCGCAAGATCCGCTCTGCCAGGCTGTGGAAGCGGCCTGGAAGGCCGGCATCGTCGTGGTAGTAGCGGCCGGTAACGAAGGCCGTGATAACACCTTCGGCGAAGAAGGGTACGGAACCATCAATGCCCCCGGGAACGATCCCTATGTGATCACGGTGGGCGCAATGAATTCAGAAGGTACCCCGACGCGTACGGATGACTTAATGGCGAGCTACAGCTCAAAGGGGCCGACTCCAATCGACCACTTCGTTAAACCCGACCTCGTCGCACCCGGCAACCAGGTTGTCTCACTGCTCGCGCCAGGTTCAACGCTGCAACATCAGGGCCCGAAAAATTCGGTACGGGTCTCCTATTACGACGCGTCGACGAAAATTTCGCCCGGACAGCTCTCGAAGACCTATTTCATGCTCAGTGGGACCAGCATGGCGACGCCGGTCGTGAGCGCTGCCGCAGCACTCCTGTTCCAAGCCAATCCGAATTTGACGCCAGACCAGGTGAAGGCCATCCTGATGGGGACTTCATACAAGGTCTTCCCGCAAATGAGTTCCGTTACCGATGCAAGTACCGGCGCTACTTATACCGACTACTACGACATTTTTACCGTGGGGGCCGGTTATCTCGATATCGCCGAGGCACTGTCCGCGATCAATAATCCGCCTGTCGCGGGTACTGCCCTGTCGCCGGTTGCTGTCTTTGATCCCAACTCAGGCATCGTCATGCTGAGTTTCGATCCAGGCTCGATCTGGTCGCTTGAATCGGTGTCATCGAGCCGTACCGTGTGGGGTGCGCAAACCGTGTGGGGCGCACGAACTGTCTGGGGAGCAGCCAAACCCTCCGCCTCGCAGACAGTTTGGGGAGCCCAGACCGTGTGGGGCGCAAGCAACGCTCCGGGGAGCTCTGCCGATCTCATTCTGACTGGCGATCAGTAGGAGCCTTCTCCTGCTGACCTCTTCTCGACCTAAGCAGCGTCTCTTAGCGGGACGCTGCTTCGGAATTCTTCCCTAGTCTCACATTCTCTGTAGGCCCCACACTCACGATATCCTCGAAGCGTATGCTTCCGGGCGGTGGTTTTGCCCTTGACAACGAAGAGTCGATCGGCCGCCGCCTTGCCCTCATTAGTGTGAGCGTCGGCGCTCTGCTCGCCGCGGCCAAAATCCTCGTCGGCATCAAAGCCGGTTCCACGTCGGTCGTCTCCGATGGTCTCGAAGCCGCCGGCGACGTGCTTTCTTCAGCTATCGTGTATGCAGGCCTCTGGGTGGCTGCCAAACCGCCCGATCGCGAACACCCCTATGGCCACGGACGTTATGAAATTCTGTCTGGCCTGGCTATTGGCGCGATGCTTCTGCTGACCGGCTCGGGTATCTTGTGGCACGGCTTGACATCTTCGGGAGAGACCTCTCAGATCCAGGCGTATGCTTTGTATCCACTCGCCGCTGCTGTGATTATCAAGACAGCTCTCGCGACCCTCAAATT
>JAFATG010000053.1 GCA_019244055.1 Acidobacteriaceae bacterium
GTTATCCGGATATTTTCGTGGTCGGCGATATGGCGTATTCAACCGATTCCAAGGGCAAGCCGCTGCCGGGCGTGGCGCAAGTGGCGATGCAAGGCGGAGCGTACGCGGCCAAGACAATCGTAAAACGCGTAAAAGGCGACCGGAACATTCGGCCCTTTCATTACTTCGATAAGGGCGACTTAGCCGTGATTGGGCGAGGCTCAGCGGTTGCGAACATCTTCGGGCTTCATCTCTGGGGATTACCGGCCTGGCTGGTATGGCTGTTCATTCACCTGATGTACATCGTGGAATTTCAGAGCCGGATCCTGGTGTTCATCCAGTGGGGATTCCTGTACTTGACGGCAAATCGCGGAGCCATGTTGATCACCTGGGGAACGGAGGCCAAACAGCCGGAGGATCAAGTGGCGCTCGCCAGTGCAAGCACCTCATCGAAGCCACAATCGTCCTGATCTATCGCAAAGCTCCGGAGGGCGGGTCTTCAGCCCGCGCGGGGTTTTCTAGTCGCGCCTCTGCTCAGCGAGCCATCTCAATTTCAGGAGCATTTTACGGCAACCGAAGCCAGATCAGGGCACTCAACAAAAGCGGGATAGGAGATCGGGAGACTTGTACTGCCCGGCACATCGGCGGGTAATACTCACAAGAAAGGGAGCCGACTTGAGCGCCTAGCGACCATGCTTCGGGATAACTGACCGACGGGCAGATGTCGCCATCGTCAACTCAACGGCGGTGAAGCCAGGCTCCCCGCCCGGAGACACGCAGGTCTTTTTAGATGTCACGGCGGCAAACGGCCGCAGCGTGCTGCTCGGTCGTTTGGCCACCGCAGCGTGGACACTTTACAAGGGGGTTTCCAATTCCGAGATGCGAAAGGATCAAGCCGCCACTTGCATAGTTGATTATTGTTACGAGCTATAGTACGCTTGCAGTGCCCTCGACAACGGAGAAGATGCGCTGATTATCGCGTATTAAGCGAGCATAAGCAGATGTATATCAAGTCGGAGGCCCACAGTAAGTAAGCTTACACCCAAACTTAGAGGAGTGACCAAGATGTCTAATAACTTGTCCCACGAAGATATTGCCAAGCGGTTTATTGAAGCCAAGGTCGTTGACTTTGGCGCTATGGGGAAATTCATTACCGAACTCGGGCCGGTGCTGGCCGTCAGTGACTCGGGCTGGCATGGGATCAATCTAGGGAGATTCAACATCCTCGCGTGCATGCTGCCACCGGCAGACGTCACACGCCTTGTTGGTAATCTCCGAACCGCGGCCTTGACGGCGTCCGTGCTGGAAGGTGCAGCCGAGGCAAGTCTCCCGAAGTAGAACCTCCTCCTAGTCATTGCTTCACCGAGCTTCGCCTGCCTGGACCCGAACAGACAGGCGAGCTGGATGAGCCCGATCGGGACAGGAGCCGGTGTTGTCGATATGGAATGAAGCTGATCTCGAGGCGAGGCTGTGCCATGCCCTGGATATCGCGAGAAAGACGATCACATATTTTGCGACCACCGGTTTTACAGATCCGGAATCCCCGGCACACGGTTTTGGGCCGGAAAAGCCCATTGCGGAAACAGCCATGCTCATTTACGCCGCATCGGCGTCCGCACATCGGCCGAGTGTTGAGAGTCGCGTAAACGAACTCGCTCGGCTATTGATACCGCACGCCCGCACCGAACGAGTACTCGTCGATATCGCCCTCCATCCGGCGCTCGCCTTCAAATTTGCAGTACCTCACATCCTCTTGACCAGACTTGGTTATGCGGACGCCAGCTTCGACGAGTTTCTCAGATTGTGCATATCTTCACAGGTGAGAAATGGGCAGGATCGACCTCCCTCTGCCTCGCTTGAGAGGAAGTGGATCTCGTGCTTATGGACTGGACAGAAACCCGACGCGGGTTGGCGCGTCGACCTGCTCAACTCTGTGCTCAACTGGCCCATCGACATTCTGGGCGGTTTGCGCGATGACGCTTATGCATTCACGCATTTGTTTATGTATTCCACAGACTTTGGCTTTCAACCTCACCGATTGCCTCGTCGTCGGGCGACGATCTTGGGGGTCGCCGAATCCTTGCTGGCTCGATACATCGACGCGGAAGACTACGATCTTGCTGGCGAAGTCCTCTTGGCTTGGCCACTCACGGGCGCCGCCTGGAGTCCCTCCGCGGCTTTTGGCTTTAGGGTTCTCGCGAGCGTCGAGGATCAGGTCGGCATTCTCCCATGCGGCAATGTCAATCACGCTCGCCTGATTCGGTTGGAAGGCCACGAGCGGGTTCGATACGCGTTGGGGACCGCATATCATACGGCTTACGTCATGGGTTTTCTTTGCGCCGCAGCGCTGGGACCAGGCCGGGTCCCGCCGACGAGTATCGCCGGACCACAGTGCAGGAATTCGTGTCTCAGCCGATTGATGCGTTATGTCGATGATGACCAGGGTCATTGGCACTCCGAGTTTTCGAGCCTCGCAGAGAGGGAGAAAGGGAGTCTCACTTCATTCGTTCTAAATATGGCTATCGTGCAGAAGTGCCGGAAACATGACTATGGCGCTGTGAACGAGATACTTACACTGGCATGCGACTACTGCAGTGCGAGTTCGCCGATCTGCCGACAGGCAGCGGAACTACTGGAACGCATCGCCAGCTGCTCAGTGGTCATGCGCCTGGGAACCGGCGATGGCAGCCAAGTACGGGCCAAGTAAGTCTTCAATCCGCGCCACGTCAGAGCCTCGACGATAAGAAAATCGAATGCCTCTGGTTCGCAAATATTCCGTACCAGATGAAATCTCTCTTCAACGACGACTCAGAACGATTCACGCGCCGCAAAAATATTCTTATCTCCCTTTATTTAGATCGAGCTAAACCCAATTTCGCCACCCACCCCGATCCGCTTTTGCCCGGCTCCATGCTACTGTCAACCAGGCTCGCCGAGCGCATCCCGCTCAGCGAGCCATTCCATTTTCAGGAGTCTTTCTATGGCAACGGACGCAAATGAGGCCGCGTTCCTCGGCGAGCCGAAGAACCAAAAAAGGATCAAAGCCAATCGCGAAAACGCCAAACTCTCGACCGGCGCCAAGACCGAGTCAGGTAAGACCAAATCCTCTCTCAACGCCGGAGATGAGGCCGCGGTTCTCAGCGTGCCGAAGATTCAAAGCGTGACAGGTCTCACCGGTCGCACCGTCCTGCTGCCCGGTGATGATGCCGAAGCCTATCAGACGCACGTCGCCGGCTTCTTCGATCGCTGGAAACCTGTCGGATATGAAGAATGCAATCTCGTCCAATCGCTCGCCGATACCGAATGGCGTCTGTTGCGCATTCCCGCTCTCGAAATGGGTATCTACGCTCTCGGCCGCCTCGAATTTGCCGCCGAGTTCGCCAACGAAGAAGAAGCCGTCCGCAAGCATCTCATCGAAGCCAAAATCTTCCTGACCTACCGCAAAGATCTCAACAATCTCAGCCTGCAGGAATCGCGTCTCCGTCGTCAGCGCGAACGCGACACCGAAACTCTGAAACAGTTGCAGTACCAACGCGCCCAGAGCGCCAAAGCGCGTCTGGATAAGGCCGCCCGGCTGTACATCCACGCGGTCAAGGAAAATACCAACGGCGAGTTCGATTTAGCGCAATTTGGGTTCGAATTTTCAATCGAG
>JAFATG010000087.1 GCA_019244055.1 Acidobacteriaceae bacterium
CGGAGATTGCCGTTACTCACCACTGGCCAAAGCGGATCCGCCTCGAATCTTTCGTATAGATCACTCATCACGTCTTGCAAAGCTTGTCGCACGAGCTGAGAACGATCGCCGGCCGGACGCCCGCCGGAGTTTTTCAACAGAATCGACTCTACCTGTTCCAAACTTTTCTTCTCAGATGCAGACGGGGGATCAGGACCGAAGTGCATAACGTCGTTCCGAATTTCTGCAATTCTGCTTAATCGTTTCGTAAACTCCGCTTTGTCTACAGACAGTCCTAAACGGCTCCAGATTTCGGGGCGCTCCATGAGGCGTACGTTCTCACCGAAGGTGAGGCGGCCCAAGTCCTTCTCCGCCAGCGCTCGGGAGTGCTGCTCCAGATGGTGAAGATCCGCCTCATTCAAGCATGGATGGAGCCTTCTGCGAATCAGACGTTCGATGGTCCCTATGCTTATGAAAGCTTGCGACATGGATGCGAGTTCTGTAGCGAAGTCTGACGCAGTTACAATCCCTGTGATCTTGCCCTTATCTCTCACGAGAACGTATCCATACTGCTCAACTTCGGGCAGAGTCTGAAACAGAGCATCAGTAGCATTTACAATCCTCGCTTCAGTCATGCAATCCTGCACAGTCGAAGGTGGGGGCGACTGCATAGATCGCCTTGCAATCGACTCCCAGCTGATCATGCCCTTCACGTCGCGAGCGCCCTGCATCACCGCTAGTTGCGAGTAGTTCTCAAATAACATTAGTGTTGTAGCTTTGTCGAGTTTGTCGTTGGCAGAAACGCTGACGACTCCTCTATTAGCTGCGGCGAGGCTCGTGACTCGTACGATAGGGTCCACCGGGGACGTCACCGTCGCGTCCGTCGCTTCGGAAATAGCCATCTCCGAAGGAGCATTCAACGGCTCGGCAACTGCTTCGGCTGCCAAAGGTGACTGGTTCTGATCACTGAATGCGGGATCGAGGATTGAATCGTCGGACGATACCTGCTCTTCAACAACTCGATCCAGACTTGGCTCAAGTGCCCCTTGTGCGTCGCCGTCTGGGGCAAGCCGGATCCGTACAAGACTATCTATCCAGGCGAGCTCAAAATCGGGGATCGTCACCAGTCCGTGGGCGTCGAGAACTTTCCGAATCTTCTGGACTATGACGTGGCCACGTCTTTCCGAACCCGCTAGTTCCAGAAGACGGCGCACTCTGACGCGGTAGATGGGCTTGCCTTCTTTAAGCCTACTTTCCCAATATGTGGCAGCCTCTTCGATGTTCATGCCCTGACGATTGTTGCACATCGGCGACGATTCAGAATCGGACCCACTGCCGAACTGCGCTCGTCCTGAGTTGTTCCCGAGCCGCGGGCGACACGGAAACCACAATTACAACTGGGTAGTCAGCATGTGTAGATCTATCCTTCGTTGTTAACCGTGATCTATTTAGCCCCGTTGAACTTCATGGCGAGCTGCTCGGCTACGATTCGGTGCGTTGCAGGCGCCTTGCCGGCGGGCTTGAAACGGCGGATCATTAATAGCAACGGAAGCGCGCCCAGCGTCAGCCAGGCAATCCACCCGGAAGCAATCCAGGAAGGCAAGCAAATCCACTTTATGCTGCAACTGGCGATACACATATGCGGCCGCTGCACTTGCTGCGTCAGGGCTGGAATAGCCTTTCGTAACGAGGTAGCTTGTCAGCGTGCTCGCTCGGTCAATTAACTCTTGTGAAGTTGAGGCAAGTGTCGCTCCGAGATTCGTCTGTTGGAATTGCGCCCGGCGTTCCGAAGCGGTCGTAATAAAACGCGATGCCGAAGCTCCCTCCCCAATTCCAGAAGAGATCTGTCAGGCTGGAGGCTTTGTTGTTTTGATCTGGGCGCAACTGCGAATAGCAAGCACGCTGACAGGTACGAAGAAGAGTCCATTCCCGAGTCCTTGATAACCTCTGGCCAGAGCATAATGCGTGTAATCCGTGTGTTCAATTGCACCTGAATCGCTATTTAGAAGGGAGGTCGCAGCGTGGTGCTTGATGAAACGGACCTGTTGTACTTAGAGGACGTGCGCGTAGGTCAGCGGTTTACATCAGAGGCTTACGTGATGGAAGAAGGGCGGATGAAGGAATTCGCCGCTGACTTTGACCCGCAGCCCTTTCATCTGGATGCGGCCGCCGGGGAGGCGAGTGTCTTCAAAGGTCTGGTGGCAAGCGTTGGCACACCGCCGCCGTCGCGATGAGGCTACTTGCCACCGGCCCTGCCGATTGCGAACGAATTAATCGGCTACGGCGGAGAAATCGCCTGGCCCAATCCCACACGGCCTGGCGACGTCGTACATATCGAAAGCGAAATTATCGAGATAAAACCGTCCACGTCCAAGCCTGATCAGGGCATGGTGACAGTTCGCAGCGCCATGAGCAATCAGAACGGAGAAGTCGTCTACCTGCTGACGGCGAAACTCCTGGTGTTCCGGCGCCTGATTCGATCCATCGTTAACCTGCGCGGTTGGCCGCTACTCGATTCGGAAGCTTCCAATTTGGCCTAACGAAATGGCAAGTGTAGCCATTCGGATAGCGCTCCAAGTAGTCTTGATGTTCCGGCTCGGCCTCCCAGAACGGCCCGGCTGGAGCGACTTCCGTGACAATCTTTCCAGGCCAAAGCCCGGAGGCTTCTACGTCCAGAATAGTCTCTTCTGCCATCCGCTTTTGCTCCTCGTTGCTGTAAAAAATCGCCGAACGATAGCTGGGTCCTCGATCGTTGCCCTGACGATTCAACGTGGTGGGATCGTGAACTTGAAAAAAGAATTCCAGTAGGTCCCGGTAGCTGAGCTTTTCCGGATCAAAAATAATCTCGATCGCTTCGGCATGCGTTCCGTGATTGCGGTAGGTCGCATTCGGCACGTCGCCTCCTGTATAGCCAACACGTGTTGAAATCACGCCGGGGTAGCGGCGCAACAGTTGCTGCATCCCCCAGAAGCACCCACCGGCAAGAATTGCTGTTTCAGTCGACATCTTCCTTCTCCATTCTATTTTCCGATGCTTGGAATAGTTCCCGATACTCGCCATATCCTTCATTCTCGAGTTGGTCAACAGGAATGAATCGCAAGGCAGCGGAATTGATGCAGTAGCGTAAACCGCCAGATTCACGGGGACCATCGGGAAAAACATGCCCTAAATGGCTATCGGCGCCGCGGGAGCGAGCCTCGGTCCGGACCATTCCGTGGCTGGTGTCTCGATTCTCAATAACGCTTTCCGCCTCGACAGGTTTTGTAAAACTCGGCCAGCCGCAGCCGCTGTCGAACTTATCCATAGAAGTAAACAGAGGCTCGCCTGATACCACGTCCACGTACAGACCGGGTGCTTTGTTGTCCCAGAACTCGTTGTTAAACGGGCGTTCCGTCCCGTTACGCTGCGTCACTTCGTGCTGCTCTGGAGAAAGCCGAGAGATAGCCTCCCGAGTCTTTTGATAATTCGCCATTGTGTTTCCCTACTTGGATTGGAGTGTATCGAGCCGACTTTGTTGCAAGTCTTCGATCAGGTGGTCGCGAAAGGTAGATCTATGCTTGCCCATCAGCCGACCCTACCAGGGAACCTGCGATAACGGAAAACGGGCAAAACGGATCTTGGTTCGATTCCACGTGTACGTGACGAGTAGATCTCCATTGCGTGCCTGAATTAGTGCCGGATAGGAGTACTCACCGGGATCCTTTTCCAAGGTGTAGAAATCTTGCCATCGTTCGCCATTGGCGCTCACTGCGAGATTAAGGGGTGTACGGCTGGACTCGCTCTTGTTATAGATCATGACCAAGCGACCATCCGGAAGGCGAATAGCGTCGATACCTGAATTGGGATTGGGCAGTTCTGTGGTTTTCACAGTGCTCCACGTGAGACCCTCATCGAACGAGTCCGATTGACAGATCCTCGCAATGCTGTGCGTGGATCGCGCATACAGGCGCATATGGCCATTGCCCATGTCAAGCAGCGAGGGTTGGATGATACCGTACGGTTGGCCGCGCTGCAGGGGACGACTGGCGAGTGAGAGTGGCGCTGCAATCGGCCCGATGCGAGTCCAGGATTTCCCATTGTCCGTACTGCGCTCAATCCAACAGGCCCAGGTTCCGTAGCTTTCAACCGAAGTGCCACTGAGAATCGTTCCGTTGCGGAGTAGCAGTAGTTTTGTCCGGATAGGGCCATAGAGGCCAGCCGGCAGATGTTCTACGGCACTCCAGCTAGCGCCCTCATCGCGACTGAATTCCCCGTGCTGCCGACCATGAGCTGGGTGAGTTGCCTAATTTGTAATACAGCCAGAGTAGACCGTCTGCAGAGTGGAACAGAACGGGATTATAGGTAGCGACCTTCGGTTCCCGTGCTGCCTCTCGAGGCGTCGACCAGCCATTTGGAGTGCGTCGGGATATCCAGATCGCTACGTCCGGCGCACCTTCCTTTGTGCCACCAAACCAGGAAGCGAGCAAATCGCCGCTCGAGAGTTCCACAATCGTGGAAGCGTGGCACGAAGGCGTTGGCATATCGATGGAGACGAACTCCTTCACCTGGGCAGATGCAATCATCGCCGCACCACAGAGAAGCGTAGCCGCTTTCATCATTGCCGCGTTATCTCTCGACCCGTCGGGCAGTTTCACGTTAGCGAATTATTTCACCTAAGCAACTCTGTTCGTTACCATAAAAGCTTCCATGCTGCGTTTTGAAACGGCCGGGGAGTCCCATGGAGAGTGCCTGGCCGCCACGTTGACAGGCCTTCCCGCGGGCATTCCTGTGTCGAGCGAGTATCTCGACCGCCAACTCTGGCGGCGCCAGCAGGGGTATGGGCGCGGCGGGCGGATGAAGATTGAGACGGATCGCGTCCATATCATTTCCGGGGTGCGGCATTCGCAGACGATCGGTTCACCAATCGCGATCCTGATCGAAAACAAAGACTGGAAGAACTGGAGCGCCACACTGCCGGTGGATTCTAAAGACGGAGAAACGGGTAAGGAGAAGCCGGTTCACAGGCCGCGGCCGGGTCATGCCGACCTGGCGGGTGCGATTAAGTACAACTTTCCGGAAGCGCGCTACGTTTTGGAAAGAGCCAGCGCAAGAGAGACGACCGCGCGGGTTGCGTTGGGAGCACTGGCAAAAACCTTTCTACGGGAGTTCGGAATTGAGGTACTGAGTCACGTCATTCGCGTGGGCCCAGTGCGGCTCGAGCGGGCGGCCGAATGGGAAGAAATCGTTGCGCTCAGCGAACGCGATGAGGTGTTGCTGGGATGCGTAGATGCGGAAGCGGAACGCCGGATGAAAGAAGCGGTCGATTACGCATACAGGACCGGCGACACAGTGGGGGGTGTGTTCGAAGTGGTCGCGCACGGAGTGCCGGCAGGATTGGGCTCGCACATTGCCTGGGACACACGCCTCGATGGGCGGCTGGCACAGGCGATTGTTTCCATCCAGGCGGTAAAGGGTGTCGAGATAGGCGCGGCGGAAGAAGGATCCTGTTCGTATGGCTCGGCGGTTCAGGACACCATTCATTACGACAAGCCGCAGCGGGAATTTCACCGCGGCTCAAACCGGGCCGGTGGATTAGAAGGCGGCATTACGAACGGGCAAGACATCTTGGTGCGCGGCTTTTTGAAGCCGATCTCGACATTGCGGCGGCCGCTCGAATCGGTGGATTTGCCGACGCGAGATCCGGCTCTGGCGGCTTATGAGCGTAGTGACGTGGCGGTTGTGCCGGCGGCGGGCGTGATCGGAGAAGCGATGGTCGCGCTGGTGCTTGGGCAGGCGCTCCTGGAGAAATTCGGCGGTGATTCGCTGGGGGAAACCAGAAGAAACTACGACGGCTATATCGCCCAAGTGAAGAGTTATTAGAGAGCACTTACCGCTTTTTTGTGAGTTCTACGAGAAGAGATGGTTCGAAAGATTTTAAAGTTCGGCGAGCCCATACTGGAGCAGAAAGCCGACCCGGTAACCGAATTCGATACGCCCGAATTGCACGAGCTGATCGCCGAGATGTGGGAGACGATGTACGCGGCGAAAGGAGTGGGTCTGGCGGCGCCACAGATCGGGTTAAGCAAGCGGATTTCGGTCATTGATATTAGCGTCGGTGAAGACGAAAGCAAGAAGATCGTCATTATCAACCCTGAGGTCACGTCATCGGAGGGTAAGCAGACGGGAGAAGAAGGTTGCTTAAGCATCCCTGGATTTCGTGAACCCGTCACACGCGCCAATAAAGTGACGGTGCACGCTCATACCGAGAAAGGAGAGCAGATCGAGCTTACCGGTGAAGAATTGCTGGCGCGGGCGCTGCTGCATGAGATCGATCACCTGAATGGCATTCTGTTCATTAATCATCTGAGCACCTTAAAACGGGACATCATCCGGCGGAAAATTAAGAAACTGCAAAAGGCCGGCGAGTGGGACTAGCTCCCCCCGTTTTTCTTCTGGATGCGGACCGCTTTTCTAGGCACGCCCGAATTCGCCGTACCATCTCTTCGGGCACTAGCGTCGGAACATCAAGTGCTCGCCGTATTCACGCAGCCCGACCGGCCCAAAGGGCGCGGCAATCAGGTATCCGAATCGCCGGTTAAGACGGTTGCAAAGGAGCTTGGCTTGCCGATTTACCAACCAGAACGGATCCGGCGGCCGGAAGCAGTGGAGCTGCTGCGCAGTCTGGAAGGCGAGTTACTGGTCGTGGTGGGGTATGGGCAGATCATTCCGCAAACGATTATCGATCTGCCGCGATACGGCATTCTCAACGTACATGCGTCGCTGCTTCCCAAATATCGGGGTGCGGCGCCGATTCAATGGGCCATAGCCAATGGCGAAATCGAAACTGGCGTAACAATCATGCAGATCGATGCGGGACTCGACACCGGCGACATACTGCAAAACGCGTCTGTCGCTATTGGACCAGAGGAGACCGCACCGGAGCTCAGCACGCGGCTCGCGCTTCGGGGAGCTGCGTTGCTGGTGGATACGATCAGGCAGATCGGAGAGGGGCAGGCGAGACACGAGAAGCAGAATGACGCCGAAGCGACGGTTGCTCCGATTCTAAAGAAAGAGGATGGATGGATCGATTGGTCGCGTCCGGCGCAACAGATTTTGAACCGGTTGCGAGGCTTCACGCCTTGGCCCGGAGCATACACGACGTTTCGCGGCCAGCAGTTATCGATAACTCGCGCGAAGGTGGCTGGGCCCCCCTCACTCGCGCCGGGAGTTCTGCAGGCAGAAAACCGTCGGTTACTGGTTGGAGCCGGTGACAGTGTTGCTTTGGAATTGCTGGAGCTACAACTGGCCGGGAAAAAACGAATGACTGCCGAAGCGTTCTTAAACGGCTACAGACCACTTCAGAATGAAAAATTGGGAGAGCAGAGTTGAACCTTCCGCTAGGGTATCGTTACGCCGCCACGTACGCCGGTATTCGTAAGGAAAAGAAACCAGACCTGGGGCTAATCGTTTCAGACCGCACTGCGGACGCCGCAGCGGTGTTCACCCGGAATGTTGTGCAGGCTGCGCCGGTACAGGTTGCACGCAGGCATTTGAACGCGAGCAAGGGAAAAGTGACTGCGATTCTGGTGAACGCGGGCAATGCCAATTGCGCAACTCGCACCGGTGAACGGGTCGCGACGGCTTCGTGCCGAGCCCTGGCGAAAGCCTTAAAGACCAAATCCAAATTTGTGCTGCCCGCATCAACTGGCGTGATCGGGGTCGAAGTCGATTCGAAGCTAATTACCGGCTCAATTGACAGGCTTATTTCCACCCTCTCGCCGGATAACTTCGATGCGGTTGCCGACGCGATTCTTACGACTGACACGCGGCGGAAGATCGCATTCAAGCGAGTGAGCCTTAAAGAAGGCGAGGTTCGCGTGGCGGGAATGACGAAGGGCGCGGGAATGATTCACCCCAACATGGCCACCACGTTGGGCTTTGTTCTCACGGATACTATGCTGCCGCCAGCCGTGCTGCGCGAAATGCTGCGAGTTGCAACGGAGCGATCGTATAACTCGCTGAGCGTCGATGGGGACATGTCTACCAATGACACGGTTGCGCTGCTGGCCAACGGGGCTTCGACTGTGAAGCCTAGCGCGAAGGAACGGCCGTTAATTCAGGAAGCAATCTTAAGCGTGATGGAAAGCCTGGCGCAACAGATCGCAGCAGATGGCGAAGGCGCGCGGAAGCTCATCGTCATTCAAGCGAGCGGCTTCAAGACGGATGCCCAGGCGCGGCAGATCGCCCGTACTGTAGCGAACTCGCCGCTGGTCAAGACCGCAATCGCCGGCAGTGATCCGAACTGGGGCCGTGTTCTGGCAGCTTGCGGCTATGCGGGCATTCCGTTCGATCCGGCTAGCATCGACATTTTCCTGCAGGATGCGCTGGTGTGCTCAAAGGGGCTGGCGGCGGATTTCGATGAAACGGCTTTGAAACGACGGCTGGATGAAAGCGAAGTTCGAATCAACATCATCATGAACGGTAAAGATCGGGGCGAGGCGCGCTTTTTTAGTTGCGACCTCAGGGAAGGTTACATCCAAATCAACGGCAGCTACAGGACCTAGCAAAGAGAATGCTAGGACGAGCCGCGCCGTGTTTCCGAGCTTTTGCCGCGATCCTAGCGATACTCGCCAGCTCGGCCGCGGTTGGCCGCGCGGACGATTCAGCGGATGCCCGCGCGCAAGTCAGCGCCGTCTCGACTGCGCTAGCGGGTGGCAGCCCTGCCGATGCGATGACTGCTTTCGACAGGTCCTTTCCCAAGTACGAAATACTGAAAAGCTATTTCGAAGCACTGGTCAGCGCCTTCCGGATCACGAGCGAGATCGATGTAAATGATGAAGACGACGCGCCCACCCAGATTAAGGTGAACGTTCACTGGGCCTTGACGCTTCAGGACTTAGAGACAAACTACACGGAGAACCGGGCCGCCGATATTGACGTCCAGCTGGTGAAACAAAGCGGTAAGTGGAAAATTACTGGATTCGCGCCGATTGACATCTTTAATCCGCAACAGCATCGAAGGCGCTGATCAGTTGTAAAGGAGGGAACGCAACTGATCATAGTTCTGCTTGGTCACGAGCTGGAATTCGACCGGCAGGCGGGTATAGCTATTGATCTCATTAAACGCGGTGGAGGACGGGACCCGCGAGCCCGCAACCAGCAGCTTGCCGGAGCTGAGTCCGAACGGCACGATTCCGAAGCGCTTCTCGATATGGGCTGGGAGTGTTCGCGCGACGCGAGGCTTCACCTTCCGGTGATCGACGTGCGTAACGGCGAGCCCGGATTGCAGACTGAGCGCCTTGGAGAGAGCTTCCTCGGTGAGCGTTCCTCTAAGAACCAGAAAATCGGCGATGGTCATGTCCACCGGAACCGACCGGCGAGCCTCATCTAACAGTTCGCGGGAGACGTATCCGTAATCGACCAGAACATCCTCCAGATCGCGGCGATGATCGAGCAATGCGTCGCGATTCGGATAGGCGTGCTCAGTCTTCTGCCAGACCAGTTTCTCCCCACGCATGCGGGCTTGAGTATAGCGCCAGATTGCGCGGATCGACGCACAGCAGTTGATCAGGTTGCCGTGCAAGCAGCGTAAGGGCACCCCTAAGGCGAAAGCCAGCCCGTAGATTCGTTGCACGCACAGCGTGCGGATGACAAGCCGCACGCACTGGAGCAGTAAGGTCATCCAACACAAGACAACAACTCTGGGGTTGGAAATCTCAAATGCCCATGGCTGGTGCCGGAGCGAGCAGGCCAGCCAATCAAATAGGCCGGCTGCAAACAGCAGGTTGGTCAGAAAGCTGAGAGGATTCGCCAGCAGTCCCTTCCGGTCGCGCCAGAACCAGTACCGGTTCCAGGCTGATCCGCGCCAACCCGCTCGCTCCCAGGTCTGGAGCGCGATTCCGGTGACCCAGCGCGTCCGCTGGCGCACAGCAGCGCGTAGACGGCGCGGGAAGTATTCGCGAGTGGCGACAAACCCTCTTTCGCCGGTTTGAAGATCGACGAACGTCTGGCGGTACCCGCACGAGTGGATATAGACTCCGATTTCGTAATCTTCCGTCAGGCTGGCCGGATCGAAAACAAGGTTCTGGCGTTCGGCGGCCAGTCGGTCGAGTATCGCGCGTCCGAATCCCGTGCCAACGCCATTGGACGGAATAAAGGCTCCGCTGAACTGGCGGGCAGGCATGTCGATGAACTGAAATTCGGAAAATTCGTCGCAATATACTCCGTGCGTGATTTCATAGAATCGCGTCGGAAGCGGCAGAACCGGGATCTGTACCATCTCATACTGCGCCGCTTCGCGATTAATGGCGGACAGGGCATCCGGGTGAATCAGATCCTCGGCATCATGCAGGACGACAATTTCGAAGGCTGCTTTCTGCTCCTCTTCAAAAAGAAGCATGCGCTGATAAGCCCAGTTCAGACAATCCGCTTTAGAGGTGGGGCCGGGGTAGGCGCATTCAGCCACATGCACGTTTTTGAAGGCTTCGGACAACTGGCGGGCGACGGCCAGGGTTGGTTCGTCATTCGGATAAACACCGAGAAAGAAATCGAAATTGCGGTAGCGAATGGAGGCGAGATTGTGGCGAACCATGTTGCCGATCACCTCAGACTCGTTCCAGCACGGAACAAAAATTGCGATCCTGCGCTCGCGGGCCAAGCTGACTGTCGTCAGGGCAGGCTTTCTCCGAAGCCTGTGCACGACGCAGATAAGCACAGGAATTAGATCATCGAGCCCGCTCAAGAGCAGAACGGCGGCCAACACTCCGAAACAGATTGGCCAGGCCGATGCCAATGAGCCAGACGGATTCGACAGCGCACTCAGAAAGAGCGCGCGGGCAAACGGAAGTACCACGTTCCTCCCTAACGAAAGTGCCGGGCAGGTGTGGCGAATCGCAGAAATAGCTTAGATTTTTCGCCATTTGCGAGCACTTTGTCACTTGACCGACCCACGGACAGATCGGAGCGAATGGACGTCATTCCTGCAGCTCATTCAGGAACTGATCGGGGGTGTAATCCGCCGGCATACATTCACTCAGTGGGAACTCGAGCTTCTCCTGGATTTGCAGGTTTCCAAGATTCGGAAATCGTCTCGACCCGACGTATTGCGGCGGTATCTGAGGAGCGTGCAGCACCAAAACGGGCAAGGCGCGCCTAACCCGCTCCGCCTCAGCAATTTTCTCGCGGCTGAGGCGGCCCAGCGGGAAGCGCAGGTGTCGGGTACCCAGGTAGCGAGCGCCGCGGCCGCTCGCTTTGGAGACTAGGCCGACAGAGCTATAGCCGATTAGCACCTCTGGGCTATCCTCAAGGTAGAAATCATAAGGAGCTCAGCCGGTGGGAACGACTTCCGGGACAACCCCCCAAACCGAGCGCATCGTGCACTGCGTCAAGCTGCACAAGGATTTACCTGGACTCGACGAAGTTCCGTTCGATGGCCACCCTCTCGGGAAGCGCATTTACGACAACGTCTCGAAAGAGGCCTGGCGGATGTGGGTGGAACACATGAAGATGATCATGAACGAGTACCGACTGAATCTCGGCACCCCGGAAGCGCAGGAATTCCTTTTGAAGCAAATGGAAGAGTATTTCTTCGGGGAAGGCTCGGCTCATCCACCCGGTTACGTAGCTCCCGGAAGATAGCTTGAGCGCATGCTGTGCCTCCACGCGCCGGGGTCCAGGAGCGTCCTATCAGTTTGAACTTACGCGTTCTTTTCTGGATTCTGTTCGCGTCTGTAATCACCCTGGGCGGGTCAGCGACGACTCAGGCGGCGACCGACCCCGTTGCCCAGGAGCTAGCCAAGCAGGCCCGCAAAGAACAGGATGCCGGGCACCTGGTACAGGCTTATATGCTTTATGCGGAAGCCGCGGCTCGTGATCCGCAGAACACGAGCTACAAAGTAGACCGGGATGCGATTGAACCGCTTGCAAGACTGCTCAGCAAGGTAGAGGTCGAGAAGCCTGATATCAGCGCGGATCTCGCGGCCGCTGAAAAGGCAGCTCACGGACAAGGGGCGCCCATTGAAAGGGCGTCGCGCTCAGAGTGGGAGCGCCAAGAGAAGCTTCAGCCGATGCCGCAGGTTCAGGCAGACACATCGAAACACGACTTCAACATCGTTACGGACGCGGAAAACTTGTTCCGTATGGTAGCGGGTGCTTACGGAGTACAGGCGATTTGGGAGCCAGGCCGCGAGAACCGGCCTGGGATCCGGTTTCAAATCACGCAAGCCGATTTTCGAACGGCGCTGGAGGCTGTAACGGCGGCCACGAACACGTTCGTGTACGCCATCTCACCGAAAACGATTTTCTTCGTTCAGGATACGGAGCGGAATCGCGCGGAATATGAACCGACCATCCTGTTGACGTTCCCGTTGCCGAATGCGCTTACCGAAAAGGATCTGACCGAGGCCGCGACTGCGGTCCGGTCGATATTGAACCTGAGAGCGATCGGCTGGGATGCCGTAAACCGCACGGTCATGATTCGGGACCGCTTTTCGCGTGCGCGCGTCGCCAGAGAGCTGTTCGAAGCCGTGCTGTTGCCTAGGGCGCAGATTGCATTGGAAGTACAGTTCCTTACTTTCGATACTGATCGCAGCTATCAGTACGGTGTTTCGCTGCAGACTGCAACCGAACTGTTTGATTTCGGGTTAGCTTACCTATCGAAATCTTTCAAGACGCCGATGACCACTTTTTCGACATTTGGTATGTTTGGCGGCGGAGCAACGCTTTTTGGTGTTGCTATTACGGGCGCTACCTTGTTTGCCAGCTATTCAGGATCGTTCTCGCGCAGTTTATATGATGCGACCATGATGGTGGATGATGGAGGAACCGCTACTCTTCACGTAGGTGACAAGTACCCGATCCCAACAGCGCTCTATATGGGATCCCAGCAGACCGCACCCTCCATATACAATCCGATCGGGCAATTCACGCAAGAGGATCTTGGGATCTCGCTAAAGCTTACTCCGCGAGTCAACGGTGAGGGCGATATCTGGATGGATGTCGAGGCCCAGTATCAGGCATTAGGAACTCAGACTTTCAACACTGTTCCGGCTATCCTGCAACGCGAGTTTAAAGGGGACGTGACCTTACGGGAAGGCCAGTGGGCGGTTCTTGCGGGAATGGACGAAAGCATCAGGACTCTAACTCGAACTGGCTTGGTTGGGTTGGGCGACGTTCCAGGGCTGAACCAGGTACTCGCCAAGAACAACCCGGACTCGACAACGAGTAATACACTCGTGGTGATCAAACCGACCATTACGAGGCTGCCCATTTCGGCCTCCATCAGTCCCCAATACCTGATTGGGCCCCAACGCGGCCAGCGCGTCCTCATGTAAATAGTTCGGACCGTCTGGTATCGTCTGAGCATGTCGACGATGCGCGACGAGATCTGCCAGCAGCCCGCGGCTATAGAACGAACGCTGAAAAGCGAATGGGAACGAGCAGAAAGGCTGCATAAGCGGTTCGCCGCTCATCCGGTGAGCTTGGTTGTGCTCGCGGCGCGCGGGACTTCCGACAACGCAGCGCAGTTCGGAAGATATTTGCTGGAAGTGACAACGGGCATACCGGTTTCACTTGCCGCGCCGTCGGTCTTCACGCTTTACAACTCGGATCTCCATCTGAAAGATGCAGTGGTGGTTGCGATTTCGCAATCGGGGGAATCAACAGACACGAACCTGGTGCTAGAGCGCGCAAAGGCAGCCGGCGCTTTTACGATCGGCATCACGAACGAAAGCGGCAGCACGCTAGCCCAAATCGCTGAACAGACATTCCTAGTTCGCGCGGGAAAAGAAAGAAGCGTAGCGGCGACGAAGACGTATACCGGCCAGCTCATGTGCTTCTATCTGCTCGCGTACGCGTTAGGCGCGGCCCTCAAGCGAGACGACTTGGAGCGTATTCCCGATTGGGCGGACACGGCGCTTAAACTCGAATCTGCCGTCCGCGCGCGGGCCGAGCGTTATTGTTTCATGCGCCATGCCGTTTGCGTAGGCCGTGGCCTGAACTACTCGAATTCGTTTGAGTTTGCGCTGAAGCTGATGGAGACGTGCTACGTTGTCGCGGAGCGCTTTTCGTCCGCGGATCTCCTGCACGGCCCAATCGCGATGCTCGAAGCCGGATTCCCAGCGTTCCTGTTCTGCCCGCCCGGTGTCACCTGGAAGCCGATGTGTGAACTGCTGGGCAAACTGAGATCGATTCGAGCCGAGACGTTCATCATCACCGACCGCAGCAATCGGGAGGCAATAGCGGCGAAGGACGCACCCGGGCCCTTGGCAATCCCAGTTTCGCTTGCGACCAAAGGACGGCTGCCGGAGGAGATCTATACGCCAATCCCCTACGTTATTCCTGCCCAGTTATTTGCAGCTAGTTTGGCGGAGGTGAAGGGCCTGGATCCGGATCGCCCCAGAACGCTCAGCAAGGTAACGCAGAATTTGTAACGCGCAAACTACTTGCGAGCGCCCGGCGTGGTTCCCTTGAGTGCGGATTGCCTGCGCTTCTGGCTCTGCCGCTTGGGTTTGGAAATTTTGAAGGTGCCGCTGCCGAGATATTCGGCCTCGTAGATACCTTCCTTCTGCTTGATCTTTGTAGATGCGCCGTGCGGCACGTGTACCTTGTTCTGCTCTTCTGCCATGAAGCTCCTGGAGTTGAAACTCCAGTTTAGCGGAAGGGGCCGGCGGGACAGTTCGCTATTCCGCTAAACTACTTACATTATGCGTGTTTTGATCCCGGTTCTCGTAATCTCCGGCCTGATACCGGCGGCCTATGGGGCCGAGGGAACGCTCACTCCCACTTACAACCGGGACATCGCGCCGATTCTGCAGCAGAACTGCCAGGGATGCCACCGGCCCGGTGAGGCTGGACCGATGTCGCTGTTGACCTACCAGCAGGTTCGGCCCTATGCGGCGGCTATTAAGGAGGCGGTGGCACTTCGCAAAATGCCGCCGTGGTTCGCGGATCCGCACTATGGCAGGTTTTCGAACGATCGCTCGCTGCCTCAGGCCGAGATCGACACAATCGTCTCCTGGGTGAAGGCAGGCGCTCCCGAAGGGGATCCGAGCGATGCACCGAAGCCCAAAGAGTTCGTCGATGGATGGAACATCGGGAAACCCGACCTGGTGCTGGAGATGCCAGGAACGTTCAGCGTCCCGGCGACGGGTACGATCGAGTATCAATACGTACTGATCCCATTGAACTTCACGGAAGACACCTGGGTGCAAATGGCGGAGGTCCGCCCTGGAGACCGCACGGTGGTTCATCACGTGATCGCGTGGATACGGCCGCCCGGGTCGAAGTGGATGGAGGGCATTAAACCCGCTGTGGCTTTTGTGCCGCCTAACAAACCTGAGGAAGACAAGAAGCACGATGCTGATTTTCTGGTGGGATACGCACCTGGCATGCCGCCCGGCATTCTCCCCGATGGCCGGGCCAAGCTGATCAAAGCAGGCTCGGACATTATTTTCGAGATGCATTACACGACGAACGGCAAGCCCGCGGTCGACCGCAGCAAGATCGGGTTGCGTTTGGCGAAAGCTCCAGTCACTGAGCGAGTCGTGACGATGGCCGCGCTCAATCGGGACTTCGACATTCCGCCGGGCGCTCCGGATTACCGCGTCGACTCCGATTTCGAGTTCGGGGCAGATACGAAGATCGTGAACCTGATGCCGCACATGCACCTGCGCGGCAAGGATTTCGAATACACGGCGCACTATCCGACCGGCGAAACTCAAACGCTTCTTAAAGTCCCAAACTATAGTTTTTCGTGGCAGCTCGTCTACTATCCCGCTTCGGACATTGTGATCCCGAAAGGGACCGATCTCCACTGCACGGCGCATTTCGATAACTCGGCGAACAACCCCGCGAATCCGGATCCGTCAAAGGAAGTGAAATGGGGCGAGCAAAGCTGGGATGAGATGATGATCGGCTTTTTCGACGTGGCGATTCCGAAAGATATGGATCCGAGTAAGCTCTACGTCGAAAAGAAGAAAAAGACGGAAACCGCGGCAGCCTCGAAAAAGCAAGCATTGTGAGCGGCGCGCTAGGGGTGCGCGATCACCATCAGTGTTTTCGCACGCCTGAGTGCACATTCCATCGCAAGTCGCAAGTTCTCCGGATCGAGAGCGGCAAAACTTTCATCGAGAATCACGAGGTCCGCGTTTTGGAGCAGCGCCCGAGCGATGAATACGCGGCTCTGTTCGCCGTGCGAGAGCTGCCATCCCCCTTCACCGACCATCTGCAGCAGGCCGCTCGGCATGGTATCGAGCAAATTGCCTAATCCGAGTTCGCGGCAGACGCTCTCGGCCTGCTCCATATCGGCGATTGTCGGTGGCCAGGTTCGCCCCATGAGAAGATTGAAGGCCAGCGTTTCGGTCAAGATGTGATTTTCGTGAAATTGCGGAGCGGCGGCGACGTGTTCCCTCCAGCGCCGCTCACCTACGGTGTGGCGATCAAGCCCGTTGAGCAAAAGAAGACCCGATTCCGGCTGGCGCAGACCAGACAGAAGAGAGGCGAAGGTCGTTTTGCCACCGCCGGACGGTCCTTCCAGTAGGATTCGGTCTCCTTTGTGGATCGTGAGGCTGCACGATTGTAATGCCGGGTTTCCTTGTTTTCGATAACGGAAGCAGAGGCGATCCGCATCAAGCAATTTTTGGGTCGACTCGTTGCGGCTGTTCAGCGCGATCCGGTCTCCTAGTGATTTCTGGCGCGACGCAGCCTGGAAGAGGGGACCGATTCGCTTTGCGGCGATGATGGCAGCAGCGACGTCGGCAAAAGACCCGGTCAATCGCCGAAATGCAGTGTAGGCGAGAAGAATTCCCCCCAATGTGACCGCGATGGCGGAGTCGCCTGTGTGGGCCGAAATGATGGAGGGAGCCAGACACGCGAGGGCAATGATCAGCCAGCCGCGCGGAAGCGCCGCGATCAACCATGCTCCCGCTTTGTCGACATTTTTGGACGTGCCAATGTAATTCTGGATCTGCTGATCTTCGTGCTCATGCCATTGGTCGCGCGGGAGTTGAGCGAGGCGAGTCCTGTGCCCGACCATGGACTCGACCAGATCCTGTGTAAGCCCCATGCGAGTATCCGTCCATTTCTGGTAGGAACACAAGAACCAGAGCCCCAGCGCCACGGCGAGTACGGACCAGATCACAAGCAGCAGCGAGAAACGTCCCAGAACGAAGGCGGAGATAACGAGCTCGACAATCGCGAGCAGGCCGGCAATTCCGCCACTTAGGGCGAGGGTTTCGACCGCTTCGGCTTCGAGTGCCTGGCCCAGAAAGCTGCCGATTCCCCAGTGGCGCATTTCTTCCGGATCGAGCTGCAACGCGCCATGCAGCAAACGGCGCTTCAAGAAGGCGCCGACTCCGATAGCGAAGAGTCCCTGGTACCAAGTTGTGATCACCTGGCACGGCACAACACAGGCCAGCAGCAAGGCCCAGGCGACGAGCCATCCCCGGTCCATCCGGCCGGAAAACGAGAGAGTTCCCAAGATAGCCCAGGACAATAGCCAGAGCACGTACTGAAGAGCATGGGCGCCGATCAGGACTGCTCCGTTGCGAATCGCACCGACTTCGGTCAGCGATTGGCTCGGGCGCGCTCCCGGTTGTAGCCGCAGAACCCAGCACCGGTTGAATCTCTTCTTTCGGTATTGTTCGGAAAGCAGCATTTGAAGCGTTCGACACCTGTGCCGGGAAGAGATGTGGGTCTGGTCGAGAAGGGTCTCGAGTTCCGCGCGTTCGCCGCATTCCGCGCTATCACGAATGACATCGCAGAGTTGTGTGACACGAACTCGAACGCACTCGCCCGCCCGCGACAACAGTCGAACATGTTTGTTATCTCCATCGAGGAGAGCCAAGAAAGCGGAATCGGCAGCTTCGAGGATGGCTGGGTAGGCGCCCTCCAGATCCGAATCGATGTCGCCCAGCGTGGTTTGGAGCGGTTCCGCTTCGCAACCGAGCTGTTTCGCGGCCCAGTCGATCCATTCGCCCGGATCGAAGGCGCGGTGATCAGGATTGGCGATCTCGGCCGCGCAGTTCGCCAGCTTGGATTTGTGCGCCAGGGCGGAGAGAGCCTCTCCCAAGCGATCGAGCGGCCAGGCACAACGAGCAATTCTTGGGGGAGCCGTCAAGCTACTTCCGTCTCCCGGCACGCTTCAGCGTGCGAACGAGGCAGCTCCTCGACGACGCGGCCCGAGTACACGCGGATGTGACGCCAGAAGTTGCCCGACCAGATTCCCGAACGCGCCTCTTCTTCCGCAGCGAGCAACTGCGCATAGCGCGATTGCGGATTCGCCAAGAGTTCTTCGGGAGCGCCGTCGTCCACTATGGTTCCGGCTTCCACAACTAGGACTCTGTCGAATGCGGCGGTCTCGGAGAGATCATGTGTGATGCAGAGCAGAGTGCAATCGCGCCAATAGTGCCGGGCGCGAGCTAGGAGCTCCTTCCTCTTCTCGCGATCGAGCCCGCGAAACGGCTCGTCCAGGATCACCAGCCGGACATGGCTGCGGAGCATGGCCCGTCCCAAGCGCACGCGCTGCCCTTCTCCGCCGGAGACCAGCGCGCCTCCTTCGCCCAGCGGAGTCTGCAAACCGCTCGGAAGGCTTTCGAGGAGATTCCGTAACAGGGCGGTGTCGATGGCGGAACCCAGATTGGATGCGTCCGCGGTCGTTCCGTAGCACAAGTTCTGAGCCAATGACCGATTCCATAACTGGACGGCCGGATCAACCCATGCGGTAAAGCGCCTCAATTCCTCGCAGTTGAGAAGAGTGCCGTTCACAAGCACAGAACCCGAGCTGGCCGTGAGCCAACCGAGAAGCAAACCGACCAGACTCGATTTCCCCGCTCCGGATGGGCCGACCAGGGCGACGTGTGTTCCCGCTTCGATCTCCAGATTGATTCGCTCTAGAATCATGTGCCCGGAAACCTGCGCGAAGACTTCGCGGAATGCCAGTGAAGGCGCGGCATCGGCCTGAAAGAGATTGAGATCTGTCTCAGTCTGCCCTTCTTCCGCCGCTCCGAGTGGATCGAGCAGGCGGAGGGTGACGTTCCGGTAAAAGGGATACTGCCGCGCGAGCGTGGTAATGTCGTGCGCGAGTACGGGCAGATTCAATGCCCAGTACACGAGGAGGAGTAGGCGCCCGATCTCCAATCCGTGCAGAGGATGCGATAGCAACAGAGCGGCAATCAGACCGAAGACCGCTGTGAGCTGAATGGCTTCCAGACTTACGACGGCGCGCTGCAGGCGCAAGGCGGCGTGGGTCCACTCCCCGAGGAGTTTTTCCTGTTCGCGCCGCACGCTGCGTTCCGCACCGTGAGAGCGAATGGCAAATAGCCCGAGCATGGCGTCGAGATAGAAACGGGTGAGAGCGCCCGTATGGCTGCGCACCCGCAAGTCGCGTTCCGAGAGAAAGGATTGGGTGGCGAAGGCCGGAAGGGAAACGCAGGCCGCCACGGCGACGACAATGGTCGCAAGTGAAGGATCCAGCCAGATTATTCCCGCAGCGGTAGCACAGAATTCGCAGAGCGCGCGCAGGAGCTGGCGAAACTGATCCGGAAGCTGGCGAAGGCGATGTGTGGCGTGACTTCTCTCGGCCATATCGGAAGTGAGCCGACTGCGGAAATAGCGATCGCCGAGTTTGGGAATCTTCTCGAGAAACGCAATGCGTAACCGCGTCTCGACCTGCCGTCCGATGCGCAAGCAGAGTGCAAACCCAGGGAGCTCGAGCAACAGGAGCGCGACGCTGAAGACTAAAACCGCGACCATGGCGCCCAAGCGCTGACCGGCCAAGCCCAACTCGCTTGTCGCGCTCAGCAGGACGCGAAACAGCATAGCTTCGAACGCGACCCCGCCGCCGGCGACCAGCACAGCGGTGAGTAGCAGACCGCAACCGACCCAGCCGCTTTTCCACAATGCCTGGAGCAATTCCCGCGCCGGATGCACGGTGGGTTCGGCCAGGGCGGCCGCGAGTTCCGGAGGAAGTTCGGAGCTTTCAGCCTTGGTGGCAAGGACCCGCTTACGGCGAGCCCGCACCAGGACTGCTCCTGCCATGAGCACTTGTTCGGTGCCGTCCGGATCCGGAGAAGCTTCCTGCACGGACCAGGAACGCTCGGGAATCAGCGCCGGTTTATTGCAGAAATACTCAACCAGCCGGGCGCATTTCTGCCCGCGGCTGACTCCACCAGCCTGTAAGAGGGATGTGAGGAATCGGGTAGAGGCATCGAGAATCGCGAGCGCCTGCCAACCCGGCTGATCGAGCGCGTACGAGCATAGACGTTTCGTTTGTCCGGGAGGGATTCCAATCCCGCGTAGACGAGCCGACAATGCCGATTGAAAGCTGTCGGAGGCGGCGAATTCACGCCAATCGGTCGCCGAGACAGCGATGCTGTGCCGGAAAACGTCGGCTGCGAATTGGCGTGCAGGTATCCAGCGCCGGCCGACAGCGGGATCCATGACCTGCAGCAGCGGTCCATGCCGCCGCCAAACGATGACGAAATGGGTCATCCCATTTGGCAGTTGAACGACTACTAATGCCGGTAACGCTTCCGCCTCGGGCAGGAGAAGGTGATCTACCGGGAGCATGATCTGCTCTGCTTCGAGCCCAAGCTGGTTCGCGACCACCTCCATGGTGTCGATCGATGTGCCGTCGATGCCGGTCTGGCAGGCTTCGCGTAAACGGCCATAGCTGACGGGAATTCCGAAACCATCGAGCAAGCATTTGAGAGAGGCCGGACCGCAGTCCATGTTCGAGGTCTGCACGACCTCGGGCGCCAGGAAACGCCTCAATGAGCACCTACAAAACGGCCGGCCGAGCGCACGACGAGGGCTAGCGGCGAGAGGCTTCCCACTTCCACTTCCACCGATCCCGGTAACCCGTGCTGGAGGTGAATGCGCGGATTCGCTCCCGGGTTGACGTTTAGTTCTACGCGGACTTTCCCGTCGCGAATATCGTCTGCCACTTGGGAAACTTCGGCAGAGAGGTTTCCGAACTGGGCCCAGGGGAAGCCTTGCAAGCGTACAATGGCGGGTTGACCCGGGCGGATTTTGCCTAAGGCAGCCGAGGGATCGAATTGCGCTACCATCTGCATTCTGCCGCGCGCCAGAATCAGGCCGAGTTGTTGGCCTTCGCTGATGTGAGCGCCCGGGTGAAGCGCGGCACATTCTCCTAAGCGGCCGGAGATAGGGGCCCGGATGCGGCGCCGTTCGATTTCATATTCAAGCCTCTCGATGGCTGCCGCGCTGGCCGCTCGCTCGGCTTCGAGCTTCGCGATCTCCGTCAAAATCTGCTTCTGGCGGACATCGCGGTCGCGCTCACGAACGAGCTCTTCCGGAGCCAAGCGCGTTAGGGCAACTTTCAGGTTGTCGGCGGCCGCGCGCTTGCTCTGCGCCTGGGCTATGGCACGCTGCGTATCGGCATCCGCTGAGATACCCTCCGCCCGCAAGCGGCGCGCCCGGTCTGCTTCCTGCTCAGCGAGAGCCGCTTGCGCATCAGCTTCCCGATACTGTGCTCGAGCGGCTTCCTGCGAGAGACTGAGGACGTGGCGTTCCTCGGAACTGCCTTCGTGTTCCGATTCGATCTGCGAATGTAACGCTTCGATCTGCGGGTGCAGAGTAGTAAGGTGAACTCGTTCTTGCTGCAGAGTCAGGCGGGCATCGTGGCTATCGAGTTCTGCCAGAACTTCTCCGCTCTGGACTTCGGCTCCGAGGGTGAGCGCCGAACGGGTAAGGCGCCCCGCCACATTAGCCTGAACGGGATACGCCGCGCCATCGATTTCAAGGCGCGCCGAGTCGGAGGTCTCGTACCGGGCGATGCGAGCGTTCCAGGCCCAATAGATCCAAGCCGCGCCGAGCAACAACGCAACGCCAAGCCCAGCAATGGACTTGAGGCCGTTGTCTCTCCGCAGCGACTGTCTGGACCGATAGAAGCTGTTGGCCATCTACTTATCCAAAGGGCTTATAAAAAGAGAAGGCCGCTCCTAATTCGAGCGGCCATGTTTTCCATTAAAGTTCGGCCAATGCTGGCCGAAGAGGAATTATGCACCCCAAACGGTCCGGCCGGCCTTCACGTTGCTCTTAACTTTCATGGCTGCGTCTGTCCTCCTTTCTCAGTAATTCGAGTTCTTGCTGGCGGGCAAGAACTCGACCCTAATTACCAGAACTCAGCAAAACTAAAGTACTTACGATCGGCTCCTGGAAGGCTTGGCTTTTCCAGATCCAAGCGGCTTTGAGCTTCGCTTCCAGCCACCGCTTATTCCAAACTTTCGTTTCGGATAAGTTGAATAATTGATTTATAGCCGATTTAGCTGCTTAATCAAACTGATTTCTCAAGAATAAGGTTTGGGATTCGTCCGTATTCCTATTTCTTAGGTGAAAGGAATAGAGCGGCTGCACCGCCGTTTTGGACTTACTAATCAGCAGGATGCGGTTGCATCTCATGATGATCGTGATGTACGACTTGGAAGTTGTTCTCGAATAGTTGACGGCTCACAAGTCGTCCGAGCTCGACGCCATCCTGCAGGGAGTGGTGAAAGTGAAAACCGACGTAAATGCGCGCCCAGAAGACCTCGTCGAGCCAATCGGCCGTGTTCTCAAAGGTGTGCGTACGAACGCCATCCTTGAAGACGCTGTCGACGACAACATGAACGTTCGTTGTGCCGAAATCCAGCCTGCGACCAGTCAATACGCGCCAGCCATGCAGCATCCCGAAAGCGATTCGGATTTTGAGTAAGACATACCAAGTCAATATCGGAGTCCTGACGCGCTTCACGATGGCCATGAGAGCCCATCAACGCAAGTCCGCGTATGTCCGGCTGCGGTTTCGCCCAATCACGAACTATCTTTAAGATTTCCGCCAACCCTTGTTCATTCGTGCTCACACTTGTTGAAGACCGTTTCTTATCGCGCCGTTGCCATTCACGTCGAGAAGTTCTGTGGGATTACGGGACGGCTCTAAGGCAGTAATGCTGATGGCGCCGCCGCAGGCGGATACCAAGACCTGGCGCGCTAAACACTTACGGGACGCGAGCGGTTAAGTTTTTACTCATAAGCG
>JAFATG010000151.1 GCA_019244055.1 Acidobacteriaceae bacterium
GCTTCCTTTCCCAGCCGGTACAATTCGCCGGGGTTTGCTACCGCCAGCGACTTCAGCAGAACGGCATAGACCAAAGTAAAAATCGAGGTGGTCGCGCCAATGCCGAGCGCCAGTGTTAGAACGGCCGTGATGGTAAACGCAGGAGCCTTCCGCAAACGCCGGAACGCATACCGACCATCGTTTCCAAGCCGTTCGAGAGATGACCATCCCCAGATCGCGCGAGTGACCTCCTTGACTCGGGTGATATTGCCGAAATCGCGGCGAGCAGCAAACTCCGCCTCTTCGTGCGTCATTCCCAATTCCAAGCGCCGTTCAACTTCTAAGGCCAAGTCGGCTTCAATCTCTTCATCCAACTCTCGATCGCGGTCCTTCTTGCGTTCTCTCCAGGGCAACCACTTCATAACGATGTCCTAAGCAGGCCTCATCACACGTGCAATCGTCTCGACCAAGGCGTTCCATTTTGATTCTTCTCTCATCAACTGCTTCTTTCCTGCTGGGGTCAGACTGTAATATTTGGCTCGCCGATTGGCTTCCGAAGCCTTCCACTCCGATTTCAGCCATCCTCTTTGTTCTAGGCGATGCAGCGCAGGATAGAGAGATCCATGTTCAATCTGCAGTGCCTCCTCCGAACTGGTTCGGATCGCCTGGCCGATACCGTGGCCATGCTGCGGACCCCATTGAAGCGTTCGCAACACCAACATGTCCAACGTCCCTTGCATGAGTTCAATGCGGTCTTGATACTGTGTTCGTCGTGGCATCTCCTCCAGCAGAAAGCCTACCACAGTCGGCGGTCGACTTTAGCAGACATTCTTCTAATCCCATAAACGGCATTCGCAATCCCAACATCGCTCACGCTTCTGGACGTTCTCGGCCTAACAAGGGACGAAAAAAATTTGCGAGAAGTCAGCGTTTTGGTGAGATCGAAAGGGCCTTTGCCTTGCGGACGGGATTGTTGTCGTACGACTTTTTAGCCCGGGCGTACTCCTCCGCAACTGCCGCGGCTCCAGCTGACCCACCCACTGCAAGTTCGGCAATACCTACGCCTGTACAAACCTGATCAGCGCGAGTTTTCCTAGCCGGATCTATAGTGATGTTCGCAATCCCGATCCCTTCTTGGTTGGCCATCGATTGAAGGATCGTCCCATCAGAGTCTACTATCGCCGAACGACCGGGGAAAATTCCGTTGATCTCATTGGGGGGTGGCTTGTAGGAACGCCCAACTTTATTGACCATGACAACAGGCACGCCAAATTTTTTCGCATACCACGAGGCAATATGCGTTCCTGGCGGCGATGGTAAGCCGCCGCCATTACTCATATCAGGCGACGAATGCCGCATCAGGATGAAATCCGCCGAATCCTTCAGGAATTGCGAAGCCGCAAAACAGTAATAGCTCTCCGCGCATATTCCAACGCCGATCTTCCCGATCGCCGTCGGGATCACATGCGGGCCTACATCTCCACGGAAGAAGTAGCCTTCCGGTCCTGCAGGGATCTGCTTGCGGACGCGGCCCGCTTCATCGCCCGACGGTGCGGTCAGCACAAACGTGTCATAAAAATCTGCACCGCTCGCTTCAAAGAAGCCGGCACCCAGCCAGATGTGGAGCCGTCGGGAGGTCGATTTTAGCCACTGCACTGTTTTGCCATGCGACGGCTCGGCGGAGTCCCACGTGTAGAAAGAGAGATAAGAGCCCGTGGCCATGAGCTCCGGGAAGAGAACGAATTGTGCGCGCCGAGCTGCCGCTTCGTCCGCGTAGATGCTGGCTTGTCTCAGATTTGCGTCAATGTCATGGTCCAGCGATTTCATCTGTACGATCGCAATTCGCAAGGGCCTCGCTGCGAATTTCGATGTTTCCGTGTTGTCTGGGCGCGGTCCGTTCAACGGAATCTGTACCGCCCCTGTTCGACCCATCAACATAAGAGCGATCACGTACACGAGCATTCTCATGAGTGCAAACCTCCGCGAAATTCGCGTCCAGTTTCGTGGCATCCTCCGCGTGTTGATGAACCGCACGGCGGGAGTGGTTCGCCGTTCACAATTCTTTTACATCTTTGCGACCGCTTGCCGCGGAACTTCCAAAGCTTCACTCGAGACACCCTGAATCAACATCACGTCACAATCGTGAATAGCGTCTGAAAGACCGACCTTTGCGGATTCGGGCTGAATCTGCGGATTCGGAGTGAATCGTCGCTAGCCGGACAGAACCGTAACGATGCTGTCCGGTCAAGCCGGACCTACCGAGTCCCCTTAGATTGACTGTATTCCTCCGCTTCGCAAACCCAGCTTCAGGAGTTTTGCAAGTGGGTCACGCGCCCGCGAAATATCGGTAGCCCTCTCTGCCGATGCGACTTTACCGGCGTCCCGCTATTCGGTCCGATCCGTTTCGAGCCTCCCCCATGTTACTGTCTAGCAGGCTCAACTGAACCCCGACCGGCTAGGGAGGGGATTCTCTCGGGCCATTTCCATTTCAGGAGCCAATGTTATGGCAACCGACGCCCAAATCCCAGCAAACAAGAAAAACGCGCAGCTCTCAACCGGACCCACCAGTCAAACGGGCAAAGCGAAATCTTCCCTCAACGCCGTCAAAACAGGACTCACCAGCCGCACCGTTCTGCTGCCCAGTGACGACGCCGCTCTCTACGAGCCAGTTCAGCCGGCGGAGCTGACAGTTCTGGTCAAATCAGCCGCTCCGAAGGGATCCATGCGTTGAAAACTCTGATCTACCCTTCGTAATGGAGCCGCTACGGACCAAGTTCCAGTTAACTCGTCCCCGACAAGCAATCCGCGAACAACCGGGATTTACTTGTCCAACAGGGCGACTACCGATCAACTTGGTTGATAAATGCTACTACGGTGTGAGGCCCGGTGCGGCATGCTGCTTTGCTGGTGCGAGCGCGATCAAGGCTCCGCCGATGACGAGGAGAACCGCCACACCCACCAGTTCTCCATGTGAAACCATGTTCAGCAATGCCTGCGTGCCCATAACGGCGGCATGAGCGAAACTCGACCACGCGGTAAAAGCGATCAGGCTGCGATTCGCCGCTGGGTCGCGGATCGCCAGAAGCAAGAAAAGGCCGAGCGTGACATAAATGCTGAACATCATCGACAAAGCAGGGTCTTGCCGCACAAACATCATACCGGGATAAGCTAACGCAAAAAAGAGCAATCCTACCAACGCCAACACAACCTTCAGAGCCGCTTCTCGATTCATTGATGCCCCTCCCGCATCTTGTGCAGCGCGGTTGAGTTCAGTTTCGCTCGCTACAACGCACCCTTCGCGTGCGGAATTATCAGGCACTTACGGAATGAGAATGCACCCCCCGGCGAGCGATAACCCATCCGGCGCAGCAAGCGCTTCCACTACATACTCGCACCGATTACACCGACGAATCACTTAGCTCTCGCGAATCTCGCGCCGACTCACTCTGACGCACAGCGCGCGTCCCTTTTGCGGCTCCGGGATAGCGAGCGTTGGCACCGGGAAGCATAGCCGACATCCATGTAAGTCGATTGTCAAGAGAAAACACACGACTCCTGAGGCGCGCTGCGGAGGAGCGCGCAAGAACTTCTACATCAGATTCACAGCTCACGCCTGTGTGCCTCTCGGCGGAGATTCCTGCTTTCGCAGAACCGGAC
>JAFATG010000074.1 GCA_019244055.1 Acidobacteriaceae bacterium
GTTATCAATGGGACTATCTGGCCGAGGCGTATCAGGTCGCCGCAAAAATGAAAGTCCCTGTTCAAGTGATGCGCACCCGCGAAGACGACATGCAACACGATTTCTATTTACAGTATTCATATCAACGGCTCACCGGTGCACTCGATAGTGAAGGAAATATCGTCGCGTGGTCACATCGTACGGTATCCACGCCCATACGGGCTATCTTTGACTCACCAGTCTTGATGCGCGATCCGAAACACGGGGCTGAGTCGCCCGAATCGATTCCGTACGAGGTCCGTGACTATCGCTTCGACTACGCACGAGCCTCTTCGGTTGTACCGCGAGCATGGTGGCGCTCGGTATCGTACCCATTTCAAGTCTTCGCCGTCGAGTGTTTTGTGGATGAGCTGGCATACGCGGCCGGCAAAGATCCTTTAGAGTTTAGACTCCAACACCTGCGCATGGATCGAGCGGACAAAGCAGCGTTGCGGCGCGTTTTGCAAGTGGCGGCTGAGAAATCGGATTGGGGCAAACCACTGCCTCCAAGTAGTGGACGAGGCATTGCCGGATGCCAGTTCGGAGATACCTACGTAGCCTATGTTGCGGAGGCCTCGGTTAACGGAGACGGAAAGCCGCGTGTTCATCGAGTCGTCAGCGCGATCGATTGTGGTTTCGCCGTGAATCCCGATAGCGTGCGCGCACAGATCGAGGGCAGCATCAATTTCGCTCTCACGCCAATGCTCAGCGGCGAGATCAGCGTCAGGGAAGGAGCCATCGAGCAAAGCAATTTCGATACGTACCAAGTGCTCCGGATGAAAAATGCGCCGGATATCGAGGTGCATCTTTTGCCAGGCGAAGGCGAGCCTCGAGGCGGCGTTGGGGAGAGCGGTGTTCCGCCACTCGCGCCTGCGGTTGCCAACGCGATCTTCGCCGCGACAGGAAAGCGCGTGCGACGGTTGCCGATCTTAAAAGTTGTTTGAAAACCCAATGATGCTCGGCTTCCCTAAAGACATTCGATATGGAATCAGAACCCTGCTTCGTAATCGCGGTTTCGCCGCCACTGCACTTATTACGCTGGCCTTGGGCATTGGTGCAGCCACGGCCATTTTCAGCGTCGTGGAAGCTGTGCTATTACGCCCGCTTCCTTACGAAGATCCGGGGCGACTGGTTCCCTTTCTTGATGATCTTAGTCAGCAGGGGTATCCGCGCGCCCGCGTAATGGAAGGGTTGCCGACGATACTGGAGGTGATCCGGACCCAATGGGCAAGCGTCTCGGGCACTTATACGATAATGGCACTTCCCGATGGACGCTGATTTGAGATATGTTCGAGGCTAGCCAAATTATCGGAGCAACGGCTTGCGCGATCCAATAGAAGAAGTCTGGCTGAGATCTCGTGTCGGGATCGCTTGCCGCCAGGAAAAGCAACATGACAAAAGTTAGAGCATTTAGATCTGACGATCTGCCGACGATGCAGGCGATTAGGAGCAGGGCATTTCAACCCATTCACGACTCATTTCGAGCCCTCGTCGGCGAAGATGTGTTTCGGCTTGAATTCTCCGATTGGAATCAAGCCCAAGGGGACTATCTGCAATCCATCTGCGCAAAGGATTCCGGCAAGGAAATTTATGTGGCAACTGTGAACGAAGCCGGTGTCGGTTTCACAGGCCTTGCAATGAACCAAGCCCGTACCCGTGGCGAAATCGATCTAAACGCCATTGACCCGGAATATCAGGGTCAAGGCATCGGAGAATTCATGTACAAGTTCGCCATTCGCCGAATGCAGAGTGTAGGTATCAAGGTGGCGAAAGTAAGTACCGGAGGCGATTCAAGCCATCTTCCAGCAAGGAAAGCTTACGAAAAAGCAGGATTCAACGTATTTATTCCGTCAATCACCATGTACCGGAAGATTGCAGACTGACCGAGCAGTCAGGCTTCAAAACCTATTCCGGCTTGATAACGGGCAACCGAAGTTGAGCGACCCATTTCGAATTTCGGGACTGATCGTGTTCAGAACTCCCCACAGAATCGGCCGGGACATTTCATATTCAACAACGGCGGGTTCGTTTGGATATGGTTCGGTACGGCCAGTCTTGGTGAATCCCAATCGCTCATAGAAGTGGATAGCTGGTTGATTGCGGCCTGTCACCATTAACAGCAGAGTGCGGATTTTGCGCAGGCGCGCCCAGTTTACAACCTCATCCACTAAGGAGCCGGCCGATGCCGTGCTGCCGGTGCCTTGGGGCCGTCCACATGGAGACCAGCTGTGCTCGCGTTTGATCATTCTCGTCTAGCAATGACGCAACGATGCCGCACGCAGTGTTGTCGTCCACCGCCAAGAATCCAAGGCCCTTTTCACCATTCATTCGTTCCACGCGTGCGAGCCATTCAGTGTCCGCAAGCTGGGATTCCCGTGCGTAAGTGGAGCTGAACGCATATGGGCATCCCGCAGAGCAGAGAGGCGAACCGCTATGAAGGTGGAAGCGTTCTGCGCAGTTATGGGTCGATAGTGATCAACCTAATCCCGGATTCATTCGCGTCCGCCCGGCTTGAGCCTTATGCGCGGAACTTGGACCAGAAATCGCTCGACGTTTCGACCGGAACGATTTCGAACTCGACCAGGTCGTTCCAGCGACTCACCGACCGGTCATCGATTCTCGATCGCGCGCCTCCATCACTTGAACAGCGCGTGCCCGCTAAATCCATCCAACTCGCGTGGTAAGAAACACGATCCGGTAGCATGCGGCCCAAAAGCTGGAATCGCTCGCCGACGCTTCCCGAGTTGTCAGCCCTGAAGTTCTCGACCACCATGAATAACAAGCTTACGAGTGCAGCTCACGGCCGCGACGAGAATAACAACTGCCGATAGCAGATATTAAGGGCCGATCAAGAGAACTTTCACTTCCCAGATTGCCGACCAGAACAGAGCCGCTGGGCGGACGCTAGCGCGTCGGGGTGAGCGGTGGTACCGATTCGCTATAGTAGCACTGCCAGATCTCGATGGCGCCGTGCTGCATGGCAGCGATTCGCCTGGTCAACAAGCTGCGCGAGACCCAATTAAGAGAGCTTCGGCGAGTTCGGTTACATGCTTACTCGGTGTAGTTCTCGCTTTCCAGTTATGCGAAACCTTTGGGGCTGAGACTCAACGGGTCGCCTTCGCTGCCGACCCGGTTTGTATATCACGTAAGGTCGACGCTTCTACGGTTCGTAATTGAGAGGTTACCTACCGTTCGAATCAGATAGTTTCTGCGCAGGCCTAAATTTGATGCCCATAAAGTGCTTCGGAACACCATTTTCAGCCGGGGTCTTTTCGAGAAACGCCTTGGCAGAAGCGTCGTGTTTCAAGTAGACATCCAGAAATTTCAGAGTATAGAGTGCAGTCCAGGCATAACTCGTGTTGGCGTCCTCCCGTCCGTAGTCGGCTACCTGATTCTCCGCAAAGCGTTGCGCACTCTCCCTGCGTTGGAACATGGAACTGAACTCCGGGTGTGCCATGCCCAGCATATTCACGGTAAGGAGATCACCATGTATCCAGGCGTTGAGGACGTTTGGACCAACCTTATCTGCGGGAGGAGCGTCGTCCTTTTCCAGATCTTCAAGGCTCACATTTCGCGTAAAGCAAAGAAGCGGTATCGTCATTCGCTCTGGATGGACATCCCCGGCTCTTTTCACGAGGCCAGGGTAATAGCGCATGCTGGTGTCCATCTCCACTAGGGCATCGATGCGAGGGTCTTGTGCTGAGGCAAACAGGCTCGAGATTCCTCCCCAGCTCCAGCTGACCACGGCAATCTCAGATAAATCGGTGTCGGGAAGCGACTTGGCATACGTGATGAGAAAAGAGATGTCGCGAGCCTGTGCATTGATCCCGTCCAGATCATCCGTCATGTCGCGCGTCGACACCCCCATAGACGGGCTTGCAAGAACGACGTAGCCATAACTGGCAAGATACTCGCACAGATCGGCGTTCTCCCAAGAAACAGAAGAATCACTGGGGGCGTAAATCAGAACCGGATAACGCCCTTTTGCCAGCTTCGCATCTCGCACCGCCCACAGAGGGATATTAAACGAAGCCTTCAAGAGCGTGCGCCATCGATTCTCTTTCTCATCAGGCGCCTTGAAGTGGATTTCCGCGTCGGCTAGTTGGACATAGTCGCCAACCGTCATCGGTTTACTCGTGGTTCTCAACGATGGATACCAGAGCAGGGTTTGCAGAGGACGGGCGTCATTGCCCACGAAGGGCTTTGACCGATCCTTCGGAGCAGAAGGGTAAGAACGCGAGTGGTCATACTGATAGACGATCTTTAGACCTATCGGGTACGGTCCAGGCTTTTCCAGGAACTTAAATTGGGATGTTTGTGGCGTTGCGAGTATAGAACAAGAGCATATGAATAATGCGAGAAAAGCAATTAGGATTCGTGGCTTCACTTTAACGTTTCCTCCCTCCGTTCCATGACATGGCACCACTTCCACAGTAATCGGGTGTTATGTAGCAACCAGGCAAAAAACCGGTTATAAGAACGTAGCACCGCTTACACCCGACCAACGAACAACAAGGGCCACGTTTCTGTGAACAGGCTTGCTGTGGATCCGCAGCCGTTTGGCGATGATTCCGTAATCGCCGCCAAATCTCTGCTTCCAGAAGCGATAAGCCAGCACCGCCACAGCTTGCTGTCCCGGATCGTTATCCCGTTCATTGAGAGCGCGGCCAGCTATTGGGGAGACCATCAAAATGGAAAAGAAATTGCCAGTTACCAGTTGCCCCTTGATCGTGGTCGTCGCGCCCGAGTCATTCTGTATTGAGTAAGTGACCGTTTCGGTGAACCCGGTTAGCCTCGCAGTTCCATTTGCCGCCTTCTGCACGTCTGCAAATCAGGAAAGGAAAAATACGGATATCGCGGATTACTGGAAGCTCGATCGAGATCAGGCAAAGCCTGCTGCGGATTAGAACCGGCAGCGTTGCCAGCAACATCGCGTTGCAAAAAGCGAACACGGTGCTGTTAGCGCCTACCCCTACCGCGATCGTCAAAACTGCCGCCAAAACAATTGCCGGCGCGCGGCGAAACGCGCGAAGAGCATGACGGCAGTCGCGTAGGGCATTTTTCAAGAAACGGAATCCCGCGCTGGTCGCGGCATTCCTCGATCGTTTGCCCCTTTCCGCCGAAAGCGATGTATGCCTGCCTTCGCGCCTCATTCTCCGACATCCCCAGCATCGGTACTTGCGCATTTGGAATTCGAGATGCGATTGAATTTCATCCTGGATCTCCTGCTGCAGCTTTTCGCGGGGTAGCAGGGATCGAATCCGGTTCAGAATACCGCAAATTTCACTCATGCCTATGCCCGCTCCAGCACCTGATCGCCAGGCGGCTCTTGCGCCAGCTTTCGTGCTCGATTTGTAATTGCCGTCTCCCTCTCGGCGTTATCCGAAAAAAACGTGCGCGGCGGCCGAGTTCGGAGACGCCCCATTCCGCCTTGATCCACCCCCTTATTTCCAATCGATGCAGAGCCGGGTAGAGAGGGCCTTGGTTCACCCGAAGAACGTTGTCCGATATCTGTTGAATGCGTTCGGATATGGCCCAGCCATGCAATACGTGCCCCTGAAGCGATCGCAAGATCAACAGGTCAAGGGTGCCCTGAAGAAGATCAGAACGCGCGTTGTTTTTGCCCGTTGTCCCGGAGCAATGCTGATGCGGTTGACAATCGCGACGACCCCCGTTTACATTAGGGATAGAGTAAACGAGCCTATGCCCACCGGAAAAACAGGTGACGATCGCAGCCTATTTCCCGGCGCTCTGGAGATGATGATCCTCCAATCGCTTCGGAGAAAGCCAATGCACGGTTATGCGTTGGTGCAGCACATCAAGCGGCAATCGAACGAATTGCTCCAAGTGGAGGAAGGTTCTCTCTATCCCACCCTCCAGAGATTGTTGAAGGCGAATCTTGTGAAAGCGGAATGGCAAACATCGCAAACCAATCGGCGTGTACGGACGTACCAAATCACGGCGGTGGGGGTGAAGCATTTGGATCGAGAGAAGTCGCGGCTAAGCCGCATGCTGGAGGGCATCACGTTAGTTTTGTCCCCGGCCGAGTCGTGAGGTGATTGGGTGAACTGGCTAAAACAATTGTGGAGGAGAAGCCGGTTGAAGGACGAGGCGACAGAAGAGATTCAACAGCACCTTCTGGAACGAACAGAGGGTTTGATGGGCGAGGGGTTGAGCCATTCAGAAGCATTGAGTCAGGCGAAGCGGGAATTTGGTAACGTGACCCTCATCCAGGAGCAGAGCCGGGAGACCTGGAACTGGTCGACTCTGGAATCGTGTTTCGGAGACGCTCGTTTCGCTTTACGATCTCTCGGTCACAGCCCTGGGTTTTCGGCACTGAGCATCCTAATCCTGGCGTTAGGTATTGGCTTGAACGCAGCCATCTTCAGCGTTGTGCACGGCGTTATTCTTCGACCGCTCAGCTATCGTGACCCCGGTCGTTTGGTATCGATCAGTATGATTTGGCCGGACGGTGAAAGATACGGTCAAATCTCGGGACCTGACTTCCTCGATTTCAGCTCGCAAAGCAGCGCTTTTGAATCGACGGCTGCGTACGCGAACGACGTGATCAGTGTTGTTGCTCACGGGCACAGCGAATTTAGCGGTGCTTCAGCGATCTCAGAACACTTCCTCCAAACCTTGGGCGTCGAGCCTTGCGTCGGGCGCGCATTCTTAGCCAGCGACTTTTTGGGCAAGCCAAGAGTGGCTATGGTGAGCCTGGGTTTTTGGGAACGACACTTCGGCAATGTTCCTTTTACCGCGGGGCAGATTCTGAAGACAGCTGGTACTCAGCTTGAAATCATCGGCCTGTTACCCAGCGGGTTTCATTTTCCAGAATCGAGCCATACGGAAGTCTGGTTCCCCTTCTTTGAATCGCTGAGAAATGTGAATCGTGGGGCTCACAATTATCAGGCAATCGGCCGGCTAAAGCCAGGAATTTCCCTCGAACAAGCGCAAGCGCAGCTCACGGCAATTGCGACGCGATTGCAAAAGGAATATCCGGGGACCAATCAAGGTGCTGGAGTGTACGTGACCAGTCTGACGAACTTCACAGTGCGCGATGTAAAAGCCAGTCTTTATGCTCTGATTGCTGCGGTAGGCCTGGTTTTGCTGATTGCTTGTGCAAACATAGCGAATCTTTTGCTCGCGCGAGGTGCCGGACGGCTCCGGGAGCTTGCCGTCAGAACTGCGCTCGGTGCTAGTCAAGCGAGGATTGTTCGCCAACTCTTTACGGAAACCTTGATCCTCGCAGGTGCAGGCTGTGCAGCCGGAATTCTATTCGCCAAAATTATCCTGCCGGCGCTTCTCGCTCTCACTCCGGGCTACATTCCACGGCTCAATGAAATCAGGATCGATCTCTCTACTTTGCGGTTCTGCGCGGCGTGCGGATTGTTGGCCAGTCTTCTGTTCGGAGTGGCGCCAACTCTGCAGGGTTTCCGCGTTGATCCAAATCACCACCTTCATGCAAACGGCGCGCGGGGTGTGGTCGGGACCGGACGATTAAGGCACATGTTTATTACTGCTGAGATTGCCCTATCGACAGTGTTATTAGTTTCTGCCGGGCTGCTCCTCCGCAGTTTTTCTGAAACGCTAAGCGTTGATCTTGGGTTCAGCCCACAAAAGTTGTTAGTAGGACACGTTAGTATTCCATCAGGCAACGAGCGTCGTGCAACGGATAAGGTTTTCAGGCCGCTCTTGGAGCAACTATCCACCAATGGACAATTCCAATCTGTAGCGCTGGCCCACGGCTTGCCAGCGCAGCCTGAGAGTCGCTCGACGGCTGCTTACATCATCGAAGGGCAGACGTTGACCGATATGAACAACAGCGCACCACAAGCCGGCGATAGCGTTGTTTCTGGATCCTACTTTTCTACTCTTCGTATTCCATTGCTTGCTGGGCGCACTTTTTCCGAGCACGATAACGCAAGCTCGAATCCGGTTGTGATCGTAGATCGAGCCTTCGTAAGGCGATCGTATCCCACCGTTAACCCGATTGGGAGAAGCATTCGTTGCGGATTCGATCCTATTGCCGTGAGTAAATGGGCCACGATCATCGGAGTCGTCAGTGACGCTCATATGGACGGACCGACACAAAGCCCAATGCCGGAGATTTATTTTCCTTATCTCCAACATCCGCGGCAGGAACTCGATGTGATCGTCCGGCAAAGTGGACAGAACCCGCTTTCTGGAGCCCCGTTTGTGCGTTCAACTCTTCAACGGCTTGATAGCGAGGCGGCAGTAAAGTTCACGACTATGGAAAATCATTTGGCCGATGTCGTAGCGACATCCCGCTTCAGCAGTATTCTCATTGCGGTGTTTGCCGGCTTGGCGATATTGCTAGCCAGCATCGGTATATATGGCGTCATCAGCTACTCGGTTTCTCAGCGAAAAACTGAAATCGGGGTACGCATGGCCTTGGGTGCGGATCGTTGGAGCGTAGTACGTATGATTTTGATAGAAGCGGTAAGGCTTTGCGGTATTGGTTTGCTCATAGGATCTACCGCGGCCGAGACTGCGGCGCGTTTGTTGCAGGCACAGCTATTTCGGGTCTCGGCCACGGAGCCGCGTATTTACGTCGGCGTTTTGATGACGCTTGGAATGGTCGCGATTATCGCCGCTTGTGTTCCCGCGTTAAGTGCTTCGGGGTTGGAGCCGCTCGAAGCGTTAAGGCAAGAATAGATCAACCAGTGCGGCTCGTGAATAACCGAAGTGCGCATGGAAGAGAAAGCCGAAAGTGAGCCGGGGTCTCGGCTTTGTTCCTGGATTGCTAGCCGAGCGGGCGATTATCCATTCCAGAAGGGCTTCGAGGTGAGTCATTCAATGTTGTGCTTGTCAAATTCCGCAAATTGGTGTGGGTCATTCATGGTAGGAAAAGCAATAGGGCACATCAACATTTCTCTTAAAGCGCGGGAGGCGCTTCGGCTTGTAAGGATGAAGCCGTGAGCGATGACGGGTCAGCTTAGCGCGGAACAGGATACAAAGAGATCGATAGACAGATCTACGACCAGACATTCATTTGCTG
>JAFATG010000285.1 GCA_019244055.1 Acidobacteriaceae bacterium
AGGAACTGGTTTGGGCGGCGAACCAGTTTATCTTCACGCCTGTAGGCCGCCTGGAAGATACGGCCCACGCCCGAGCCGTGGGCGACGAGATTCGAAGCGTTATTGCGGGTTACCACTGGTTCACAGATTGGGGCCGTGACACCATGATCAGCCTGGAAGGGCTGACTCTCGTCACCGGCCGCCAGGTGGAGGCGAGCTACATTCTGCGAACCTTCGCGAGGTACATCCGCGATGGCCTCATCCCAAACTTGTTTCCTGAAGGGAAAAAGCAAGGGCTTTACCACACCGCCGACGCGACTCTGTGGTTTTTTCACGCTTTGAGCAGATACTTTCAAAAGGCAGACGATCGGCACCTGCTTAATCAAATAGTCCCGAAACTGCTCGATATCGTCGGTCATCATCTCCGTGGCACCCGGTTCAACATCCACGTGGATCCTAACGATGGACTTCTAGTGCAGGGCGCCGCGGGTTATCAGCTTACTTGGATGGACGCCAAAGTAGACGATTGGGTAGTCACTCCGCGGCGCGGCAAGGCCGTCGAGATCAATGCACTTTGGTACAACGCGCTGCGCTTGTTGGAAGGCTGGCTGCGGCAAACAGAAAGAGATAAAGAAGCAGACGGTATTGCGGAGCATGCGGCGCAAGCCGAGCAGTCGTTTAACAAACGGTTCTGGTACGCGCAGGGCGGCTATCTGTACGACGTAGTGGATGGCGAAAATGGCCGTAACGATACCTCCTGCCGGCCTAACCAGATCTTTGCGATCTCACTCGATCATCCAGTGCTCGACCGTGTGCATTGGAAACAAGTGGTATCGGTCGTTAAGGATCGCTTGCTCACTCCCGTCGGATTGCGATCTCTCGCGCCCGGCGAGCCGGATTTCAAGGCACGTTACGACGGCGACCTGCGTTCGCGCGATGCGGCCTATCATCAGGGAACGGTTTGGGCCTGGCTAATCGGCCCGTTCGTCGATGCCTGGTTGAAGGTGTATCCGCAAGATTTCCAGCCGGCGCGAGGATTTCTTGAAGGCTTCAAAGCCGGTTTACACTCGGCCTGTGTCGGACAGATCAGCGAAATTTTTGACGCTGAGCCGCCGTTTTCGCCACGGGGCTGCTGCGCCCAGGCTTGGAGCGTCGCTGAAGTGCTGCGGTCGTTTGTCAAAACGAGCGGAGTTCTGGAACCCTCACGCACTGAGCAAGAACCCATGATTGCTGCAGTCACGTGATTTGCTGCGGTGACGTAATCGGCGCAACCGAAGTGTAATTCTCGATTGTTTGGGGGCGTACGGGCAACCACGCGAGCGCGCCCGCCGCGCAAAGACCAGCCGCCACCAGGAACGAAACTCCCCAGCCAAAATGATTGGCGATTACTGGAGTCAGCGATGCCGTCAATGCGCCTCCCACTTGGCCGCCCATGTTCATAAATCCCGAAACCGAGCCCGCGGAGCTCTTTCCTATATCGGCCGAGACGGACCAGAACGAGCTCTGAGATAGATACAGCGCGCCCGCGCCTCCTGCCAGAATGATCGTCGCCACGCGCGCATCGCCCGCCCGCGTCCCAAGCGCGATGAACACCGCGCAAAGCGCGATCGCCGCAGCCGCGAGATAACATCTGCCCACCCGAGCGCCCCATCTCTTCGTGAGCCTATCGCTGATCCAGCCGCCCAATGGCGAACCAAGGGCCATCGCGATAAAGGGAAGCATCGTGTAGAAGCCGCTTTGACGAAGGTTCAGCTTTCGCACCGAGCTGAGATAGATGAAAAACCAACTGAAAAAGATGTACGCCGCGTATCCATATGCGAAATAGCTGAAAGTCACAGCCAGGATATTCGGATTTGTCAAAATGCTCCGCCATGACAGCCGCCCCGCCGCGCCCTTTGCGCCTCCGGTTTCCGGCAGTCCTTTTTCGATAAAAGCCACCTCGTCTGCCGAAATCCAGGGATGTTGCTGAGGCTTATCCCGCGCGATGACGTACCAGACCCCGCCCGCGATAAAGCCCAAAGCAGCGCTCACCCAGAATGAGGACCTCCAGCCCGCGTGAATCAGGAGGTATGTGATGAGCGGTGATGTTATGCCGGCCCCGATACCTACGCCTGCAAAAATGATCCCGTTCGCGAGGCCCCTCTCCCGCGTTGGAATCCACGCGGCAACGATGCAGTTCGAAGCGGGGTAAACGACCGCCTCTCCCATTCCGAGGAAGAATCGGACAGCCAACAAACAGAACAACAGACCTCCGGTGAGGGGAGAGAGTGCCGTGATGATCGCGGTAAAAACGCCCCACCAGATCACGCCCAGGCCCAGAACCTTGCGCGGGCCAAGCTTATCGGCCAGTGCTCCGCCGGGTGCCTGGAATATGGCGTATCCAACTACAAAAGCGCTGAATACCCAGCCCAACTCTACGTTGTTAAGGCGAAATTCCTTTGCGATTGCCTGCCCGGCAATCGAGATATTTACGCGGTCCAGATACGCGATTGCGCTTACTGCGAAAATCCAGAAGATCAGCAGCCATCGGATCCTGCTGGTTCGTGTCCCCTCGCCTGAGCCCGTGCCCATCAAGGCTTCAATGTATCTCAGATACCGGTTCACCCCGCTTACACTGAGATCATGTCGCTCTCCAGGCGTGCCTTCCACCGAGCCGCCGCTACGGCACTCCTGTCAGGAGCCGCTGGATTGAGCGGGCGCCAGACGAAGCCGGATACGACGCCCGATTCCTTGGATTGGGTATGCCCGATGGATCCCGACTATCGATCCGCGAAGCCCGGTGTTTGTCCGCGTTGCGGCATGAAGCTAGTGCTGGGCATCCCGGAACGCATCGAATACATGCTCGAGGTGAACCACTCGCCTGAACAGCTTCGGCCTGGACAGCCGGTCGACCTTACGTTCCGGGTGCGCGATCCGCGAACCGGTTTGCGTGTAAGCCGGTTCGAACTTGTCCATGAGAAATTGATGCACCTGTTTGTCGTGAGTGAAAATCTCGAGTTCTTTGCCCACGAACACCCGCTGCTTCAGACCGACGGTTCTTTCACCTTGTCCATGAAACTACCGTCAGGCGGCATGTACCGGATGCTGGCCGATTATTATCCAGCCGGTTCCGTTCCGCAGTTGTCAGTCGAAACGCTATTTGTAGAGGGCTCCTCTGTGCCAGTGAAGCTTGCGCCCTGTCTCACGCCCTCCAAAGCCACGAACCTTAGCGCTTCGCTGAGTATGGATCCGGAACAGCCGCTAGCGGGTTTCGAAACGAAGCTGTTCTACACACTCGATCCTGCGGAGGGATTGGAACCTTACCTCGGAGCCTGGGGCCACATGCTTGCGGCCAGCGCTGATCTGATCGATCTGATCCACCTTCACCCGTTCCTGGCGACCGGCGGGGATGTTCAGTTCAACGTGATATTTCCGCGGCCCGGGCTTTATCGGATCTGGACGCAGTTCCAGCGCAAAGGCGCGATTAATACGGTGATCTTCACTGTACCCGTGAAAGCACTTTAGGTTCGCTTTCGAGTGCAAATCGGAGCGATGCTGACGATTCCACCCTCGTTCCGGCTGGTAGCGCAATCGGCTTGCGAAACTGAAATACGCGGTTCCATTTGGGATCGAATTGATAGAGCCAAACCAGCGGCTCGATGCGTCCGTCCGGCAGAAAGGCGACGATTCGGGCGGAAACAACGATTGTACTCGGTAACGGCCGGATTCCAGTCACAGTCAACGTGCTCTGAACGACCGCGTTATTCGTTACCGTGAGGACATCCTGTGTGGCGGTCACCGGCGGCCGCGGCTTCGATGGTATTGCTTTCGGCAACAGTGCTGGGTCGCCATTCGGCGCTCCTCCAATCACCCAGGAAGCGATTATCATCATTTCTTCTTGGCTGAGCGCATCATCGGGCATCAGACTGCCGAATCCCTTCACCGCTCCCCAGGGAGGCATCGAGCGAGCAAGTACCTGCTCCTTGATGCTCACGGCCCATGGCCGTACTTCTTGATAGTTCGTTAGCGGTATTGAAGACCCGGCATCATGACATGCGACGCATCTGCGCGCGAAGATTCTCGATATGTCACGGGTGTACGTCAGCTTCGTCGTGATAATGTCGTGCCCGAAGGTGGCAATGGTGAACGCCGCCAGGCACACAATGGAATGAAAGCAATACTTCACAGGCGAACACTTCATAATGACACTCGGTCGTTCTCGCGTCGCGGCCTGTTACTCGCCGGCGCCAGTGCCTTCGCTGCGCTTGCCGCTGACGGCTCCTCCCGCATATCGGTGGAAGGCTACATTTTCAATCAATATGCCGAACGCCAGAAGAAGCCGCTTGGCGAAATTGTGCCCGAAGCCTTGGCAATGGCACGGAATGCCGGTTTCTGGAACATTGAGCTGAATACCACCTTCTTTGCGCCCGAAACTCGCGCCACCACTTTGCAGGGAATCAGATCGAACCGTCTTTCAATGCCCTCGGTGTACGTCGGCGGGGCAATGCACGAACAATCGCTGGCGGCGAAGACGATCGAGAGTGCTCTTCAGACTGGCGCCGTGTGCGCGCCCTCTGGCTGTAAGGCAATCGTGAACAATCCGGATCCGAAGCCAAGCGGAGCAGAGAAGTCGGATGACGAGCTGCGGGTTCAGGCGCAAATGCTTAATCGCGCCGGACGCACCTTATCCGCGCACGGATTTCAATTGCGTGTGCACCACCATACTCCTCAACTTGTGAACAACGCGCGTGAATGGCGTCACATTCTTCGAAATACCGATCCCGAGTACGTCACGCTTTGCATGGATCTCGATTGGGTTCATCAAGCCGATCTCGATCCTTTAACTCTGCTGAAGGAAGGAGGGCGCCGCGTGACAGAAATTCATGTGCGCAACTCAAAAGATAAGTTGTGGCTCGAAGCGGTGGAAGACGGTGATATCGATTACCGTGCGATAGCCAAATATCTACGTGAGCAGAACAATAAACCGCTTGTTGTTGTCGAGCTGGCTTATCGCCCCAATACCGTCATCACTCATTCGCTCGCTCAGGATTTGACCTCGAGCCGGATCTACACCGAACGGATCTTTGGGATCAAAGCTTAATTTCTCAACCGTAACTCACCGCGCCGAACACGCCAGACCAGACCCGAATGTATGCAAAACGTTTCAGAACGCCTACGTACTCTTGCATACGAAACGGTCCGGCTACTTACGTTGATCTATTCAGTAATGTCGGGATGGAGGATTGTCGCGCAAGGGAAGAATATCGTATTTGCTATTAGTGCTGCATTTTTGCTGAGTATTGCCGCAGGCGCCCAGATACAAAACCAACCCGATGACGGGCAGTGGGTCATGGCGGCGAAAAACTACGCCAGCACGCGATTCAGCACTCTAACCCAAATTAATAGTCAGAACGTCGGAAACCTGAAATTGGCCTGGACCTTCTCAACCGGGCTTACGCGGGGACACGAGGCCGCGCCGCTGGTCGTGAATAACACGATGCATGTCGTGACCCCCTATCCGAATTACTTATACGCGCTGGATCTCACGAAACCTGGTGCGCCAATGAAATGGATGTATCAGCCCCATCCCGAACCGGCGTCGCAGGGCGTAGCTTGCTGCGATGTCGTAAACCGGGGAGCCGCTTACTACAACGGCAAGATCTACTACAACACGCTCGATGTTCATACGGTTGCGGTCGACGCAGACACTGGAAAAGAGGTCTGGAACACAAAGCTGGGCGACATAAATCTCGGCGAGTCCATCACGATGGCCCCGATCGTGGTTAAGGGTAAAGTGCTCGTTGGCAATAGCGGAGGCGAATTCGGAGTACGGGGTTGGCTAACCGCTCTTGATGCGGATACTGGGAAGATGGCGTGGAGAGCCTACTCTACCGGGCCTGATTCCGACGTGCTCATCGGGCCCAATTTCAAGCCGTTCTATCAATCTGAACGGGGCAAAGATCTGGGAGTGAAGACCTGGACGGGCGACCAATGGAAGATCGGCGGTGGAACTGGGTGGACCTGGATCTCCTACGATCCCGATCTCGATCTCATCTATTACGGCACGTCAAATCCCGGGCCTTGGAATCCAGAACAGCGCCCGGGCGATAACAAATGGACATCTGCGCTTTTCGCACGGACGCCGGAAACAGGAGAAGCGATCTGGGCGTACCAGATGAACCCGCATGATCTGCACGACTACGACGGGGTCAACGAAAACATTCTCCTCGACCTAAACATTAACGGGCAGCAACGAAAGGTACTGGCGCATCCCGACCGAAACGGGCGGCTTTACATCATCGACCGCAGCAACGGGCAAGTTCTGTCGGCCGAGGCTTTCGTCTACGTCAATACAAGTTATCGGGTTGATCTGCAGACCGGCAAACTGATTCTCAATCCGGATAAAGCCACCGGGTTCAAAACCATTCGCGACGCTTGTCCGGCTCCTCCGGGCGGTAAAGACTGGCAGCCTTCAGCCTTTTCTCCCAAAACCGGATTCATTTACATTCCGCATAACAATCTTTGCTACGAAACGCAGGGTTTACAGGCAAACTATATCGCTGGAACGCCATACGTGGGAATGAACGTCCGGATGTACGCCGGCCCAGGCAGTAACCGAGGCGTTTATTCGGCTTGGGATCCAGTCAAAGCGAAAGAAGTTTGGAGCATCAAAGAAAACTTCCCCGTTTGGAGCGGGACGGTAGTTACGGCAGGCGATGTGGCCTTCTACGGAACGATGGACGGGTGGTTTAAAGCCGTTAACGCACGCGATGGAAAGCCGCTTTGGCAATTTAAGACGGGCTCGGGGATCATTGGCCAGCCGGTGATTTACAAAGGCCCCGATGGGAAAGAATGCGTGGCAGTCATGTCTGGTGTCGGCGGGTGGTCTGGCGCAATCGTCGCCGGTGGTCTTAACCCTGTGGACGGAACAGGCGCGTTGGGATTTGTCAACGCGATGGCCGATCTCGGCAAGTACACGACGAAAGGAGGTATGCTCTACGTCTTTTCGCTACCTTAGTTTTCTCGTGCTCTTGGCGTTGCCCGCCGCTGCCGTAGGCGGTACTGCTTTGCGTGTTTGCGCCGATCCGAACAATATGCCGTTTTCGAACGAACGCGGAGAAGGCTTCGAAAACAAATTAGCCGACCTAATCGCTGCGCAATTAGGAGCGAAACTCGAGTACACATGGTGGTCTGAGAGAAAGTCGTACGTAAGAAATACGTTGGATCAGGGGCGCTGTGACCTGTTGCTAGGTGTTCCTTCAACGCTCGATTCCGTTACTGCCAGCCGCCCGTACTACCGATCGACGTACGTCTTTGTCTCTCGTCGCGGCGCGGGTCTGCACGTCGTCTCACTTGCCGATCCGCGGCTTGAAAATTGGCGAATCGGGATTCAAGTTGTCGGTGACGATTATGCCCCGCCGGCGTACGCCCTTGCGCATCGCGGCATCACAAAGAACGTGACCGGGTTCAATCTTTTCGGCGAATACGGCGAGCAAAATCCGTCCGGAAAAATCATCGAAGCTGTCGAGGATGGCGCCGTCGATGTAGCCATCGTTTGGGGCCCGGCTGCGGGTTATTTCGCGAAGCTTGCGAAGGTACCTCTCGAGGTCACGCCTGTGTCTCCACCAATGTTTCTTGCAGTGCCCTTTACGTATGACATTTCGTTGGGGGTCCGCAAAGGCGATGAGGCATTCAAGCATAAGCTGGACGGAATTCTTGATTCCCAAGCGCAAGCGATTCATCAGCTTCTTTCCGATTACGGTGTTCCGCAAGTGCCATGAAATTCGGAATAGTCAAAATCGCAATTTGCTGCTTTGTGTTTATCCTTGGCGGCTGCCAGAGAGAGCATCGCGATATTCAGCCTTCTCCCACGCGGCTGGCCATATACGGCGATGCGGCGCGCGAAAGTCCTTTGCGTCCCGGTGGTCCTGTTCAGCCGCAGGCGGTGGTTGCTAATCCGTACAACGGAAGCGCTTACGACATCTCGGAAGGCCAGCGGCTATTCAATTGGTACAACTGCTCGGGTTGCCACGCAAACGGCGGAGGCGGCATCGGTCCACCGCTCATTAAAAAGGAATGGATCTACGGCGGCGAGCCCGCCAATCTTTTCGACACGATCGTAAAAGGCCGGCCGAACGGCATGCCGAGCTGGGGCGGGCGCATCCCGGAGTACCAGATCTGGCAAATCGTCGCATTCATTCGATCACTGAATGGCGAGCAGCCCAAGTCCGCTACAGCAAGCCGCCAAGATACTCTCCAGCCGAATCCTCAGAATCTTATGTCTGAGCGCGGCGGCGGTGGAGCAACGAAGTGACTGCGGAGCCCATGAAACCGGCGACTCTGGTTTCCACGATCTTACTTCTCGTTCTAAATGGGTGCGCCGGACACCAACAGTCCGCGGTGGATGCCGCGGGTCCACAGGCAGGCCGGATCGAAACACTCTTCTGGTTTTTTCTTGCAATCCTTGGCGCCGTTTTCATAATCGTGATGGCGGCAGCAGCTTGGACTCTGACAAAGCGGCACCGAGGCATCGAACAGGAACCGCTGGAACGTACGCATTTACCTCCTCCACAGACTGAAACGCGGTTGACTCGGGTGGTTACGATCGCCACGATCGCGACGGTTGTCATTCTCTTTGTGCTTCTGGTCTCGAGTATCGTCACCGGAAAAGGTATGGCGGAATTCGCCAACAGTAAAAATCCAATGGTGATCGAAGTCACCGGCTGGCAGTGGTGGTGGCAAGTCCGTTATCAGAACAGCGACCCGCAGCAGGTCCTCGATACAGCGAATGAGATCCATATTCCGGTGGGGCGCCCTGTTATGATTCGCGGCACTTCGCAGGATGTCATTCATAGCTTCTGGGTACCGAACCTTCACGGCAAACGCGATTTGATCCCTTCGCGCATAACAACGGAGTGGATCGAGGCCGACCATCCGGGTGTATTTCGCGGGCAATGCGCGGAGTTCTGCGGGTTGCAGCACGCCCATATGAGTGTGTGGGTCGTAGCCGAACCCGGCGATAAATTTCAGGCCTGGTTTAATAGCCAACTCCAGCCGGCGCCCGCTCCAACGGATCCAGTTCTTCAGCGCGGGCAACAGGTGTTCCTGAATTATGCCTGCGTGTACTGTCACACGATCCGCGGAACGACGGCAGCGGGACAGAACGGGCCGGACTTGACGCATTTCGGCACGAGGCAGGGATTAGCAGCGAATACGTTGCCGAATTCAATGGGAAATCTAGGCGGCTGGATTGTAAACCCGCAGAGCGTCAAACCGGGGAATCACATGGCAACAATTGCAGTCAACCCGGATGATCTTCAACCGTTGTTGCAATATCTCCAGAGTCTGAAATGAATCCGGCTCAGGGTCCTATTTTCAACACCGAAGAACACGCGCAAGAGCTCACTATTCTGGAGCGCGTCTGGCGTCATCCCCGGGGCATTTTCGGATGGCTCTCTTTCACAACGCATCAGGCGATCGGGATGAGATACATCGTGACCGCCTTTATCTTCCTGCTCGCGGGCGGCATCGAAGCGCTTTTGATGCGCACTCAGTTGGCATTTCCAAACAATACGTTTCTAGGACCTGACCGCTATAACGAAATCTTCACGACTCACGGAACAACCATGATGTTCCTGTTCGCTGTGCCGGTCATGGAAGGGATGGCAGTGTACCTGGTCCCGCTGATGCTCGGGACCAGGAACGTGGCATTTCCGCGCCTCAACGCGTTCGGCTACTGGATGTATCTGGGCGGCTGCCTCTTCCTTTATTGGGGCGTGTTCACGAACACCGCGCCCGATATCGGCTGGTTCGCTTACCCGCCGCTGTCCGGGCCTGAGTTTTCGCCGGGCAAGCGGCCGGATTTCTGGGCCCAGATGATCACATTCACCGAGGTTTCGGCGATGTGCGTCGCCGCGGAGATCATCGCGACCATCTTCAAAATGCGCGCTCCAGGCATGTCATTGAACCGCATTCCGATGTATTGCTGGTCGATGCTGGTCCAGTCGTTCATGGTCATTTTCGCGATGCCAGCCATCATGATCGCCAGTTCGATGCTTCTTTCCGATCGAACCGTCAGTACGCATTTCGTGAACCCGGCGGAAGGCGGAGATCCGCTCATGTTCCAACACGTCTTCTGGTTCTTTGGCCATCCGGAGGTCTACATCATCTTTATTCCTGCGCTCGGAATGGTCTCGTCGATTGTAATTTCCAGTTCCAGGAGGCAGGTCTTTGGATACACCGCGATCGTGCTGTCACTGATCGCGACCGGGTTTATCGGCTTCGGTCTTTGGGTACATCACATGTTTGCGACAGGCTTGCCGCAAATCGGCGAGGCGTACTTCACCGCTGCGAGCATGATGATCGCGATTACCAGCGGTGTTCAGATTTTCTGCTGGATCGCGACCTTGTGGACGGGTCGTTTGCGAATGACTGCCGCAATGTACTTTGTATTCGGTTTCATTGCCATATTCGTGCTCGGGGGGCTCACGGGTGTCGTGTTGGCATCGGTTCCGCTGGATTTGCAAGTACACGATACGTACTTCGTGGTCGCCCATTTCCATTACGTGCTGATCGGGGGAGCACTATTCCCGCTATTCGGCGCTTTTCACCATTGGTTTCCAAAGATGACTGGCCAGATGATAGACGAAAAACTCGGGAAGATCACCTTTTGGATTCTTTTTATGGGCTTCAACTTGACGTTCTTCCCGATGCACATTCTGGGCTTGAAGGGCATGCCGCGGCGGGTCTACACGTATCCTCCTGACATGGGTTGGGCCGCGGCAAGCGGCCTCGCGACAGTTGGCGCGTTCGTCATCGCGATCGGCGGATTGCTCTTTATCGCGAACGTTCTCTGGAGCCGCAAGCACGGCAAGCTCGCGGGCAATAATCCGTGGGATGCGGACAGCCTGGAATGGGCTGCTGCATCCCCTCCCAAGAATTACAACTTCGCATATCTGCCCGCCGTCACGAGCCGGTATCCGCTTTGGGTCGCGCCAGAGGATCAAGTCATTGTTACCGGGCTGAGAAACGATCGGCGTGAGGTTCTGGTGACCACATTAATGGATGCCGAGCCCCACCACCGATACGTGTTACCTCCGCCCAGTATCTGGCCCTTCCTGACAGCAGTTGCTGTCACGATCGGGTTTGCGGGCTCGGTCTTTAACGCTTGGTACATCACGTGGGGGTCAATCCTCTCAGGTATTTGTTTTATTGGCTGGTTCTGGCCGCGCCGCCCGGTGGAGCTCGAGCCGTGACCGGGACCAGAACGATCGATGTTTCAGGCCTGAAGCCTTGGAATATCTCGATACAGGCGCCGCTTTGGTGGGGACAGCTTTCGATCATCCTCATCGAAGCGACGATGTTCTCGATTCTGATCGCGACCTATTTTTATACGCGACTGCGAATGGATGTGTGGCCCCCGCCCGGCGACCGATTTCCAGGTCTGTTGCTTCCGAGTCTCGCGCTGATACCGCTCATCCTCAGCGCCGGTGGATCTTACTTGGCCAGCGAGGCAGCCAAAAAGAACGACCGCCCCGGAATGATCATAGGTCTGGGACTGAATCTGATTCTCGCGATCCTGTTCTTCGTCTTACGCGTGATTGAGTGGCACTCGTTGAATTTCAACTGGATGGAAGACATCTATGGCTCGTTCGTTTGGGCGTTTCTCGGCCTGCACAGCTTCGATTACATCGCAGGGTTGGTGGAAACCGTTGTCTTCCTGGTCATCATACTGGGCGGACGCTATGCCGAGCGTGAGCGCTTGGGGATCCACGTCGACAGTCTGGTCTGGTATTTCATCGTCGGGATCTGGATTCCGATTTACATCGTGATTTATTGGGGTCCGCACTTGGTGGAGACCGCGCAATGAGCCGCGATGCCGCTCTCTGGACGGGCGTTTTGGCCGGCCCGATTATCTGGTTGTTCAGCTTTGAAGCGAATTATGCTCTCGCGCCGTGGGCTTGCATTTTCCAGGCAAAATTGGCGCTTTATATTGTCTCGATTGTCGCGCTTGCTCTCGCGGCAGCATCCGGCCTGCTTGCCTGGCGTCAGTGGAAACAGCTCGGGCAGGAGTGGCCCGGCGACGGTGGCGGCGCTCTTCCACGCAGCAGGATCATGGCGATCGGCGGAGTGCTCCTGAGCGCGATGTTCTTCCTCGTCATTCTGGCACAGGCGATTCCGGAAGTCATCCTGGGTGCGTGTCAATGAAAGCACTACGCCTCGTGCCAGCAGCTTGTGTTGCTCCGGCACTCGCGTGGGCGCACGCGGGACAACCGGTTCAGCCGCACGACGTGTGGTCTGCCTGGGAGTTCGATCCCGGAGTTGTGATCCTTTTAGGGGTGGCTGCGCTCCTCTACGCTCGCGGTTCCCGGCGTGAAACACTGTTCAGTACTCGGCGGCGCGCCTTCTTCTGGACCGGGTGGTTCGCTCTTGTCGTCGCGCTGATTTCTCCACTTCACCCGCTTGGGGAAGCGTTGTTTTCCGCGCACATGGTGCAGCACGAGGTTCTAATGATCGTTGCGGCACCTTTGCTGATCTTGTCACGTCCGTTAGTCACGTTTTTGTGGGGCATGCCGTTCGAATGGCGCCGCGTTGCCGGACGATGGTCGAAAGCTGAACCCGTACAGCGTGGCTGGGTGTTCTTGACTGATCCGCTGACCGCGTGGTGGCTTCATGCCGCGGCAATCTGGATCTGGCACGCGCCCGTGATGTTCGATCTGACGTTACGAAGCGAGGCGGCACACACAGCTCAGCATCTGAGCTTTTTTCTTTCGGCGCTGCTTTTCTGGTGGGCGCTGTTGTACGCACATGGCCGTAAGAGTTACGGGGCAGGTGTATTGTACGTATTCACGACGGCGGTACATACCAGCATTCTGGGCGCACTGCTAACCTTCACGCCTCACATCTGGTACGCGGCTTACGGCGCAACAGCGCCGAGCTGGGGGCTAACCCCGCTGGAAGATCAGCAGATCGGCGGTCTAATCATGTGGGTCCCAGCAAGCTTGGTGTACCTCGCGGCTGGCTTGGCGCTCTTCGCGGCTTGGCTGAGAGAGAGCGATCTGCGGGTGGAGAGAGCATCCGGTGCAAAACAATTGTAAGTTTGCGGCCATGGCCGCGGCGCTTTGCTTTCGTACTGGCGAGCTGCGGCCGTAATGACGCGGAGCACATTGCGGAGGTCACGACCGGCGGCAACATTCATCGGGGCGCTGCCGCCATCGAGCGGCACGGCTGCGGATCGTGTCACGTGATTCCAGGAATTTCAGGAGCCACTGGGCTTGCCGGTCCGCCGCTTGCCGGTATCGGGAGCCGGATCTATGTGGCCGGGGTTTTACAAAATACGCCATCGAATCTGATGCGCTGGATTGAAAACCCCAAAGCTGTGGACGAGAAAACCGTCATGCCAAATATGGGCCTGACCGATCAGGAGGCCCGCGACATTGCAGGTTACCTTTACACCCTGAAATAAACTCTAATAGTTGCTCTCTGGAGGCATAAACATGATTACCTTGGCAGATGCCAAACGCGTTATCCAAGCAGCAGAGAAGAAAGCGGAAGAAATTGGTCAGCCGATGAACATTGCGGTGGTCGACGAAGGCGGAAACCTTGTCGCGCATGTGCGGATGGATAGGGCCTGGATCGGCAGCGTAGACATTTCCATTAACAAAGCCTGGACGTCCCGGGCCTTCGATATCTCGACGAAAGACTTGGCCGAGCAGAGCCAGTCCGGCGATCAATTTTTCGGTATCCACGTCTCAAATCGCGGACGCGTCATGATCTTCGCCGGGGGCATTCCCCTGAAGCGCGGCGGCCAGGTCGTGGGTGCAATCGGAGTGAGCGGCGGATCGGGCAAGCAGGACCACAGCGTTGCCGAAGCGGGCGCCGCGGCGTTCTGAAGTACCGCAGACTAAAGCATTAGACGTGAAAACGTTACGCGCTGGCGCGCGGCACCTTGCTCTTATTACGGCAAAACTATTCCTGCCGCAGAGCTTTCACGGGGTCTACCATGCTGGCGCGCCGAGCTGGAAGAAAGCTGGCGAGGAGCGCCGCCACCGTTAGAAGCGGAACCATGAACGCGAAAGTTGACCCATTCACCGGCTGCATTCCTTCAATGACATGCTGCAACGCCTGCCCTGCGGCCATTGCGGCGAGAATGCCGAGGATGAGGCCGGCGACCGTCATTCTCAAGCCCTGCCACAGCACCAATCGCACGATGTCCCGAACGTTGGCTCCTAGCGCCATGCGCACGCCGATTTCAGAGGTTCGCTGTCCGGTCAGGTAGGCCAGCACTCCGTAAATGCCAGTGCATGCGAGCAGCAACGCTAAACCGGCGAATGTGCCAAATAGAAGCGAGAGGAAGCGTTGGCGAGCGAGGGAGGCGGCTACGAGTTCCTCCATCGTATGAACTTCGTAAAGGGTCTGATCGCCGGACGCACCACGCAGCTCCTGTTCTAAGTCTTTAACAATCGTGAGGGGCGAGCTTCGCGTTCGAACTGCGATTGACATGACGGACGAAAAGAAATGTAACAGCCGAGCGGGCACCTGGGCGAATGGATAATACATCTGATCGCGCACACGGGACTGATCGTCACCCGCCAGCCCCCAGTGGCGGACATGGCCAACAACCCCGACGATCTCAATCGGCGCGACACCCATCGCCGAGACCCAGATATTTTGACCGACAACATCCTTCCGACCGAAAACGTGCAGAGCGAGATTTTCGTCGACGACTACCACGGGTTGGCTGCCTTCTCGATCGTGCTCATTGAAGAAGCGCCCTTGCAGCAACGGGACGCCCATGACCTTCAGGTAATCGGGCGTTACCGTGGAACCGAGCGCGGTTGGCTCCTGGCTGGGAGGCAGGGGATTGGGGGTGGTCCGGTAGGGCAGAACGTTCTCGCCTTCGCGCATTGGAATGATGTCTGTAAGGGTGGCGAACTCGACATCGGGCACGCGGCGAGCGCGCTCGAGGACCTCCCGCCACGCTGACCGTATCTGGGATGGGTTGTCGAGCACCTTGGGGGAAAGTGCGAACCGCGCGGCCAGCACGTTTCTTGCATTGAAGCCGGGATCAAGAGAAGACAGCGCCAACAGAGTGTGGCCGAGCATGCCCGCCGAGGCCAGCAACACGAACGCAAGCGCGATCTCCGCTATGACGAACGGACTATGCAGACGGCGCGAGTTCCCGATCACGCTTCGGCCGCCGTCGCGCAGCGCCTCTTCGAGGCGATGCATGGGAACGCGCAAGGCCGGCGTTAGCCCGAAAAGGAAACCACACAAGAGCGAAATGCCTACTGCAAAACAGAGCACGCGCCAATCGATGTGAATCTCTTCGGCGCGCGGCAAGTCACCTGGCCAGAGAGCCACAAACGGATGCACGCTCACTGCCGCTACCACAATGCTGAGCAAGCCGCCGCAAAGCCCCAAAACGGCGCTCTCAGTCATGCATTGCCGTATAAGGCGGCCGCGACCTGCGCCGAGAGCCACACGCATGGCCAGTTCGCGCTCGCGAGAAATAGCGCGAGTCAGAAATAAACTTGCGATGTTCACGCAGGCAATCAACAATACCAGCCCAATCGCGGCCAGCAGTAGCCAGAGTGTGCTGCGCACATCGCCCACCAACTGCTGCAAAAGCGGATGGATGCGCATCCTGAGACCCGCGTTTGATTTGGGATATGCTGCGGCCAAACGGCGGCTGATGAGCGTGAGTTCGGCTTGCGCCTGAGTCAAAGTAACCCCCGCAGCCAGGCGACCTATGACCTGAATGAAACGCGCTTCGCGATTCTGCATGCGTGGGTCACTGCTTTGATTCAGTGGCGTGTAGACATCCGCTTGTCCGGATAGTTGAAAACCCGGTGGCGTGACACCGACCACTTGGTACGTTTTTCCGTCGAAGATGAGCTCTGTACCGAGCGCGGCCCGATCGGAGGCGAACCGGCGTTGCCACAGATGGTAGCTGATGATGGCGACAGGCCTTGCGCCGAGCTGATCCTCATCGGTCAGAAACGCACGACCCCAAGCGGGAACGACTCCCAGAACGCGAAACAGGTCTGCCGAGATCTGACGCCCGTCCACGTGCTCAGGACTTCCTGGAGCGCTGATGGTACCGCTACTATAAGTCCAGCCGCCGATCCTGAGAGATCGGATTTCGTGCTTGAGGTCCGTGAAATCGGGATATGAGAAGCCCCAGAATTCGCCAAAATCCTTCATAGACCCATGCAGGATTACCAACCGGTTTGGCTCCGGGAATGAAAGCGGCCGGAGCAGGACGCTATTGACGACGGTGAACATGACGGAAGTCGCGCCGATCCCGAGGGCCAAGATGAGCAGAGTGATCAACGCGAAGCCAGGCTTCTGACGAAAGGTGCGAAGTGCATAGCGGGTATCCTGTAACAACTCCTCGGCCCAACGCGTGCCACGAGCATCGCGGCACCCCTCCTTCACTTGTTCGAGACCACCAAGCGCAAGCCGGGCTGCTCGCCGCGCCTTTTCCGGAGAGTGGCCGCGAGCGATCAGGGCGCTTTCACGTTCTTCCAAATGGAAACGCAATTCCTTTTCGAGCTGTTCTTCCATCCGGTTTCGACGCCACAAGCGAGACCACCAGCTCACTGCGTACCTCCTTCGGCCATGCCGAGAATGAGGCCAATTGCTTCGATCAGCCGCTGCCAACCAGCGGCTTCCGCTTCAAGCTGTTTTCGGCCTTTGCGCGTCAGTCTGTAGAACTTGGCTTCACGCCCGGTTTCGGTCTTCTTCCAGTCGGCAGCCAAGAAGCCGCGGTTTTCAAGCCGGTGCAGTGCAGGGTAGAGCGAACCTTCGGGAACTTGGACCACGCCGCGCGATACCTGTTCGAACCGTTGAGCTATCGCGTATCCGTGAACAGGCTCAACGGCGACGGCCTTCAGAATTAATAGATCCAAGGTGCCCTGAGGGAGATCGGATTTCAGCGCTGACACCGAATACCTCCTACTTCTATGCGTATTGTATCGAAGATGCATAGAAGTGCAAGGGTTGGGGATCTGGCCTCTGTCCGAGGGCTGTTTCGACACACTGCTCAAATAGAAGTCGCGGCGATCACCGCCCAATATGCCAAGGCATCAGACATCTCGGAGAGAGTGGATCAAGAACTCGGTTGCAGGAACTGCTGCGCTCTCGTTTACACCAACTATTCATGCGCACCACAATCAAACCCGCGGTGCAGCCAACCGCAGTGTGCTGCTGAACCAGGACTGGCTATTCTCTTCCGAGCCGGATCCATCTGCCCTGCAACCAGAATTCGACGATCGGGCCTTCGCGCGAATCACGGTACCGCACTCTGTCGCACCCCTCTCCTGGCAGAACTGGAATCCACAGAGCTGGGAAAAGATTTGCACGTACCGGCGTCGTTTCCCGCTGCCACGGGACTTAACCGGTCATCGCGTTTTCATCGAATTCGAGCATGTGATGATTGCGGCCACTGCGGTGATTAATGGCCATAAGCTGCCGGAGCATCGCGGCGGCTTCCTGCCTTTCGGCTACGAGATCACAGATTTCTGCAAAGAAGATAATGTGCTGGCCATGACTGTTGACAGCCGCTGGCTGAACATCCCTCCCGAAGGCTCTCCTAAAGGTCCAAAGTCGATCGACTATTTGCTGCCGGGAGGAATCACAGGCTCGGTGCGTCTCCTGGCGTTCCCGCAGGCATTCATCAGAGATGTGTTTGCGACGCCTCTCAACGTTCTTAGTTCCAATCGCACCCTGGAGATTACTTGCTGGATCGATGCTGCGAGCCTTCCCCAAGCCCCCCTGCAGCTTGAAGCGGTCCTTCAGGATGGCGGACGCGTGATTCGACATTCCGCGGCGAGGCTCAACCTTAGGCGCAGGGGCCTCTCACAGGCAACTCTGACGCTAAGTGGACTCGAGCACGTCAATCTCTGGGATATCGAAGCGCCGCACTTGTGTGACCTCGTCGTGACCCTTTTTCTCAAGGAGCAAGCCTTGCATGAATATCGCACGCGAGTGGGATTCCGGGAGGCGCGATTCGAACTCGATGGATTCTTTTTGAATGGCCGCCGCGTGCAGCTCTTTGGACTGAACCGTCATGAACTATACCCCTACGCAGGCCGGGCCATGCCGGACCGCGTTTTGCGGAAAGACGCCGAAATTCTGCGCCGCGAATTGAACTGCAACGCGGTTCGCTGTTCCCATTACCCCCAATCAGAGGCTTTTCTTGATGGCTGCGACGAGCTCGGCCTCTTGGTCTGGGACGAGATTCCCGGCTGGCAGTACATCGGCGACGAAGCTTGGCAGGAGCTGGCAGTCCGTGACGTTCAGGAAATGGTCCGGAGGGATCGAAACCACCCCTCGATCGTCATTTGGGGTGTGAGGATCAATGAATCAAAGAACGATCCCGCGCTTTATCGGAGAACGAAGGAAGCCGCCAAAGCGCTGGATGATTCCCGGCCCACTTCAGGCAGCATGGTCCACCTCTCAACGGATAACTGGTTGCAGGACGTGTTTGCTTACGATGATTACCATTCGGCACCGGATGGGAGCGTGGGCCTGGTCCCGCCAGTGCCCGGCGTGCCGTTCTTCTTCTCGGAAGCGGTTGGGCAGTTCAGCTACGGCGATCGCGGCTTTCATAACAAGTACCGGCGTGCAGGCGATGTCAAAATGCAGCAAAAGCAGGCGCTGTATCACGCGCAGGTTCACGACCGGGGCGCTGCCGACCCCCGTTATGCGGGCGTGATCGCCTGGTGCGCCTTCGAGTACGGGAGTCTCCTGAACGATTATGCGGGAGTGAAATATCCAGGCGTAGCAGACGTCTTTCGAATTCCGAAACTCGGCGCCTCATTTTATCGCGCGCAAATCGATCCAAGAGAGCGGCCGGTCATTGAGCCCAACTTCTACTGGGACTTTGGCTCGGCAACGCCATCAGGTCCAGGCAAGGACCTGGCGATCTTCTCCAATCTGGAAAAATTGGAAATATTCCTGGACGGCAAACGCCACTCCGTTCTATATCCGGATCGGGCGCAGTTTCCGCGCCTGAAGTATCCGCCATTTTTCGCAGATCTGACCATCGATGGCGTTTCTAAACCAGAACTTCGCATTGACGGTTACATAGGAGATCGACTTACGTTTTCACGCTCATTCTCGGCTGATCCAGCCGGCGATGAACTACTGTTGCGAGTAGACCACCCCGCCATCCTCGGCGACGGCTCCGACGCAACGCGACTTATGTTCCAAGTTGTCGATAAATTCGGTGCGCCAAGATTGTTCGCCGGAGGACTGGTCACGTTCTGGATCGAAGGCCCTGGAGTAATTGTCGGCGACAATCCATTCAACCTAGCGGAGAGCGGCGGTGCAGGTGCCGCGTGGATCAAAACCCGGCCAAAGAGTACCGGACGCATTCGTATTTACGCACGGCATTCGCAACTTGGACCCAAGATCGTGGACATCCACGCAGTGGCTCTTAGGGATGCAAAACGTTCATGAAGGTCGGCTTTATCGGGCTTGGGAACGTGTTCCCGCTTCATCTGAACGCGGTTCGTAGCCTAACGGAAGTGGACATCGTTGGTTGTCATGATACAGAGAGCCGGCGTCTAATCGCTGCACAGGAGCTTGGGCTGCCAGCCTACCGTGAACTGCCAAAGTTATTTGCCAACAAACCAGATATAATCCATGTTCTTGTACCGCCACAACACCATGTCCGAGTTGCGACGTTTGCTCTCGAGCAGGGCGCAAACTGTTTTCTCGAGAAACCTGCTGCCTTGAGCCTACAGGGCGTTGAGGAACTCATTTCCGCCTCTTCGCTTGCAGGTAAGAAGATCGCAGTCAATCACAACCAACTCTTTAATCCGGGCTTCTTGAGGGCAGTCAAGATGATTCGCGATCGGAGAATTGGCGGTTTAGAGCACGTACATGTTCATTATGAGCTGTCCTTGTCATTCGGTGCAGATCACTTCGCATTAAAAGATCCTGCGAACATGATCTGGGAACTTGCCCCCCATCCGCTGTCTCTCATTTACGATTTACTAGGGTCAGTTCAGTCGGTTCGCGCACAGCCTTTAGGCGCCAAGGATAGTCAAACTTCGTGGCGAAGATGGCAAGCGACATTGGCCTGTGATCGAGGGTCTGCTAGCTGCTACGTATCTTCGAGTGCCAGTCACGAAGATTTACACATGACTATCTCTGGCGAGGATGGAAGCATCTATGTGGATCTGCTGCGTGGCACTGCATGCGCCTTAACGAAGCATTTCGAAATGCCATTGGCTGATGCGCTGTATACATCAGTACGTCACAGTATGAGCTTGTTATGTCAATCAGTCGGTTCCGCGTGTTTCGCGATGTCGAGGTTATTCACTGACCATCAGCTCAAAGATCCCTATAACCGTAGCCTCTCGACAAGTATTTGCAACTTCTACGCATCACTCCGGAATGGCGGAAATCCTCTATGCGATATGAAACACGCAGAGGCCATCGTTCAAGCCTGTGAAATGACCGTTCAAGCACTCAAAAAAAGCGGCAACAGCGCCTGAGATGTGGGTTGTCCTTTTACACGCTTGGAAGCAATACAGTCTCACCAAAGTCGGGCGGAGCGAGAACCTCTGACGCGCGGCATTTTCCGTTTGCTGGGATGTGACGATGTTACCAGTTAGAATCCGACACCATATATTCGATGCGGAGTGATGTATTTGCCAGTAGAGCAACCAGTGGCCATCAGGAGAAACGGACAAATCCGTGAGTCGCGAGGGTATCTGAAGCGGCAGGCTAAGGGCGATGTTGCGCAGTGCTTGTGCGCAGTCCGTAGCCGCGGATATCGGAGGAGCCGTCGCGAACCGCTACTCCACCTGGAACAGTCCCTTGTTCAGCGGCTTTACTGATATTGATCGCCAGACCGAACTGAATGATGATGATGGATCTTTAACTGGCCTGGTGAACACAGTTTCGGTGAATCAGGATCCTTTCTTAATGCTCCAATCGAGACGCCTGAATGCGCCTCGGATGTAGCCGAAAACGTTCCTCCCGGAACGGCTCGAACAAGCCCGTACGACTACGTCACTACAGTTGAGATGCCCGGCTTTGGTTATGCAAAGCCCGACCGCTGGAGTCAGGATTGCAGCAACCCAGCTTGTTACGGAGTCCCTCTTTATCGGGAGTTCACGGTCTCGGGAGAGAGCCTGAACAATACAAAATTCAAAATCGTCGATAAGCCCGTGAACAACGGGAAATTCAGGATTACGGACGAGACTCAGAACAATGGCAAATTCAGGGTCATGGAAGAGACTCCGAACGCGGCCATTCGCATGGCGGGCCAGAGCACCGCTCAGCGGAGCACACTGACTGTCAACCACGGCCGCTACTATGTGGATACAACGGTCAGCGCGGCTGATCAGAGTTCGGTCGCCTCCAATCTGAACGTATTCGATCCCGGGCAAGCCTATTACACGTTCCTACTCTTTGCTAAACCAACTACGCAGCAGACGTACGACCTTTATGTGGGGCCGGGCTTCAATCTGCAGACCGACGTGTTCGCGGCACGGGCCGACATCAGTAAGTCACCTACCCAATTCATACCCGACCAGTGGCCTGCACCCTGGACCAAACAATACGACCCTAACTCAGGTGTTCTCACTGTGACCATGAATATGGATTTTGACGAGTTCAACACGGACTACAATGCCTCAGGCCAGGATCTCTGCAAACCACAGAACTTCTGTTCTTGCCAGTCCGGCACAAACTCTTGCGGCTGTGCTCTGCCAAGCTCCGACGGGCTATTCAAGGAGTGCTAGTCGATCTGCGGAAAGTGGGCTGGAAAGGATATTGACTGCCCCAAAGGGCGCTGCTTCGGATTCGGAGTGACATTGCCCACAAGTTTCACGACCGGTCACCAACCGAACCTGCCGCCCTCGCCGCAATGTTTCCCGAAAACGAGGACTGGAACACGCCGTTCACGCCGGCTTCTGCGAGCGTCGCCGGCAAGTGTTATTACAACGTTCTTCCTCAACCGAATTTCTGCCCGACCTTCCTTAGACGGCGATGAAGTCCGGTCTGACCGCAACGGCATCTTAGTAAAACGAGTAGCTATCTATGTTTCATCGAGTGGTCTTCACCATGTTATTGCTAAGCCGCCTAGAGCCGGACCCAGGGCGCGCGCCAGCTGAAGGCATACTTTTCGTCAGGCATATTCTCGGCCGCGGCCAGAACAACGCTACTAGGCATTGTGTACATCTTGCTTTGGCTGGTGGAAATGGGTTAGCGGGCGCCGGTGTCGATCCTTGCGCGAATACGGCAATCGGAAGAGCCAAACCTACAATTAGAAGGACAGTCCTCTTCTGGTCACGTTGAACGCTCCTTTAGAGGGTGAGATGACATGGATTGACGAACGCTGACATATAGTTCTCTCAAGCAGTCCGACGAGAGCCTACCTAAGTGCGGTCCCAAAAGTTCTGAACAATTCTGATCCGCGCAAGTAAGGCGGAATACAATCGCCTCAATTGACACCATTCCGGGATTGGCATGGTCCACTAGCAGGTGTTTTCGCTGAGAACCCAAAGGAGACCCCATGGCAACTACAAGGACGGCAACAGCGCCAATGAAGGCGGCGCAGATTCCGAAACCGGGCGCAGATTTCGAAATTGTCGAGCGCGAGATTCCTAAGCCGTCTGCAGGACAGGTGCGCATAAAGGTTCAGGCCTGTGGTATCTGCCACAGTGACCTGTTCACGAAAGAAGGCGCATGGCCTGGTATTCAGTATCCCCGCGTTCCAGGACACGAAGTCGCCGGCATCATCGACGAAGTAGGCGCCGGTGTCCCTGCGTGGACGAAGGGACAACGCGTCGGAGTCGGCTGGCACGGTGGCCAGGACAACACGTGCATCTCGTGCCGCCGCGGAGACTTCCGCAATTGCCGCAATCTGAAAGTTCCGGGCATCAGCTATGACGGCGGATATCAGGAATATATGATCGCTCCCGTGGAGGCGCTCGTGGCGATGCCGGGGAGCCTGAGTGACGTCGAAGCTGCACCGCTGCTCTGCGCCGGAATTACCACCTTCAACGCACTGCGCCATAGCGGTGCGCTCCCGAGCGACTTGGTAGCGGTGCAGGGCATCGGCGGCCTCGGTCACCTGGGAATTCAATTCGCTAACAAGTTTGGATATAAGGTCGCGGCAATCGGGCGTGGTTCCGAAAACGAAGCGCTCGCAAAGAAACTCGGAGCGAGCGTGTACATCGATAGCAAAGCGAGTAACGCAGCTGAGGCATTGCAAAAGCTGGGCGGGGCGCAGGTGATCCTGGCGACAGCCCCGAATTCAAAAGCAATGTCCGAGCTGATCGACGGCCTCGGGCCGAACGGCAAACTCATGGTGATTGGCGCGACAACTGATCCCATAGAGGTGACACCCGTGCAACTTATCACTGAATGTCGAACGATTCAGGGCTGGGCTGCTGGAACACCAGCCGATTCCGAGGACACGCTGCGTTTCGCCGAATTGACTGGAGTGCGTCCCATGATTGAAACCTATCCGCTTGAAAAGGCGGCCGAGGGCTACGCGCGTATGATGAGCGGCAGGGCGCAGTTCCGAGTCGTTCTGACGATGTGAATGGATAGGATTTGCGTGCGCGAGTCGAAACCGCGAAGACTCTCTGCCGTCCACTGCCGAGCAGCGGGTAAAAGAACTCGGCATCAAGCTCCCCGTTCTGCCTGAGCACGCTGGCTGAGGTGCGAACCGGATCGCACCCCCGACGCCTCCCTCGAACAGCTCTTAGAACATGTACAGCGGCGTACCCGGGCTCGGTGCTACTACTTCCTCTACTCCGCCTGCCGGAACCGGTTGGCCTTCGAGGTCTCCGATTTGCCGGCAGTATATGCCGTTCTCGCCGAGGTAGATCTCCAATTCGCCGGGGCGGGGAAGTGATCCCTGAATCAACGCCTCGGAAAGCGGATCTTCGACATATTTCTGCAGTGCGCGCCGCAACGGCCGTGCACCGTAGCTTCGGTCCCCGCAAGTCTTGTCGAGAATATATTTCGCCGCCTCCGGCTCCAGCCGGATCTTGATCTGCTTCGCCACCAGATTCGTGTTGACCTGATCCACCAGCAGCCCAATGATCTTGATCAGGTCCTCATCCACTAACGAGGTGAACAAAATCACTTCGTCCAGGCGATTGAGAAATTCGGGATTAAATGCCCGCTTCACCTCGCCCATCACCTGATCTTCAACCTTCTGCGGAATCCCGGTCGTCTCCGGCGCGGAAAACCCGATCTGACCTCTCTTATCCAGGAATCGCGCTCCCAGGTTGGACGTCATGATGATAATGGTGTTCTTGAAATCGACCGTATTGCCCAGGCCATCGGTCAACTGGCCATCCTCAAACACCTGAAGCAGGATGTTGTAGATGTCCGGATGGGCCTTCTCGATTTCATCGAGCAGAATGATGGAGTACGGCGCGCGTTTAACGCGCTCGGTCAACTGGCCGCCTTCCTCGTAGCCGACGTAACCCGGAGGCGAACCGATCAGTTTCGAGATCGAGTGCTTCTCCATGAACTCCGACATATCGAAGCGGATAAGCGACTTTTCGCTGCCGAACAGAAACTCGGCGAGTGCTCTGGCAACTTCCGTTTTGCCAACGCCCGTCGGACCCAGGAAGAGGAAGGAACCGGAGGGCCGCTTCGGGGATTTCAGGCCGGCTCGCGATCGTCGGATTGCTCTTGACAACGCCGAAATCGCTTTCTCCTGGCTGATAACGCGCTTGTGCAGCTCCTCCTCGATTCGCAGAAGCTTATTGATCTCCTCTTCCTTGATGGAGGTCATCGGCACGCCTGTCCACCGCGCCACGACTTCTTCGATATCGTCTTTCGAAACCACCCCGGTCGAGGTATCGTCCAGGTTGTACTTCTCCCGAAGCTGGCGAAGGTTTTCCCGTTCCTTGCGCTCTTCATCCGAATAGAAACGCGCCTTTTCGAACTCGTGGTTCGCGATCGCGTTTTCCATCCGGTGCACGATGAACTTTATCCGCTTCTGAATGTCGGCTACTTCGCCCGGTAGCGTCGTCTGGCGGAGCTTTACGCGAGCGCCCGCTTCATCGATCAAGTCGATCGCCTTATCCGGTAGGAAGCGATCCGGAATGAAGCGCGTCGAGGTGTAAACCGCCGACTCGATCGCCTCATCTGTATAGGCCACGGCGTGAAACTTCTCATAGCGTTCCTTGATCCCGAACAGAATGCGAATCGCATCGCCCTCGCTGGGGGGAGGAACCTTTACCGCCTGGAATCGCCGCTCCAGGGAGCGGTCCTTTTCGATCGATTTCCGGTACTCGGACGGAGTAGTCGCGCCGATGCACTGAATCTCGCCGCGTGATAGCGCCGGCTTCAGGATGTTCGCGGCGTCAAGCGACCCTTCGGCTGATCCCGCACCCACCAATGTATGCAGCTCGTCGATGAAGATGATGGCGTTCTGGTTCTCCATCAACTCCTTCATGATGGTTTTCAGACGTTCTTCGAATTGGCCACGATACTTCGTGCCCGCCACGATTAGCGAGAGATCCAAAGCCAGGATGCGTTTGTCCGACAGGAACGAGGGCACGTCACCATCCGCAATCCGCTGTGCCAGACCCTCCACGATTGCCGTCTTGCCGACTCCCGGTTCGCCGATCAGCACCGGATTGTTCTTCGTGCGGCGGCACAGGATCTGCACCACCCGATCCACTTCGGAATCTCTTCCGATCAGCGGATCGAGCATTCCATCCACGGCCGCCTGGGTCAGATCCCGGCTGAACTCAGCCAATAGCGAACTCTCTTTTGGTCTGCTAGCCGATGTCTTCTCCGACGCGGAACGGGCAATCTCCTCTCGTACGGCCGACAGCCGGAGCCCGCGTTCATGCAGGATCTCCGCTGCAAAACTCTTCTCTTCCCGGAGCAAGCCTAATAACAGATGCTCCGTCCCAATATGCTTATGGCTCAGGCGTTCCGCCTCTTCTGCGCCATAGGCCAGCACGCGCTTGCATTCGTGGCTCAACGGCAGATCGACTGAGGTCGATACCTTTTCCCGAACGGTCGTGTGTGCTTCGATCTGCTTGCGGATCGATTCGATCGCGGCGTGCGAGCGCAGGAACCGATTCGCAAGCGCTTTGTCCTCCCGCAAGAGACCCAATAGAAGATGTTCAGTCTCTATATAAGGACTGCCGAACTGGCTCGCTTCATATCGGGCGAAAAAAATCACCCGGCGCGCTTTTTCGGTGTATCGTTCAAACATAAGTGCCACCGCCAAGACGGGTTGCGTCTTGTACAACTAAGCCGGCCTCCTGCAATTCCATTGCCGATGGCGAATGCAGGCTGCCCTTCTTTAACTCTAAGATTCGATCGCAACGTGTCGCGAATGCAAGATTGTG